>JBFMCJ010000191.1 GCA_040754675.1 Bacillota bacterium | reverse complement strand
GGCCTCCGCCTCGGGAAGCCTCGCGCGATCCTCCTGTTGATCACGCGTGCCCGATCGATCCGGAGGAATTTACACCACTACCAGGGACTATAGCGGCGGGAGCCTCCTGCCTGCATTCCGGCCGGCGTGGCACACCGACCTCCGGTAAGAGCAGAGCGCTCCCTCACCCGCCCTCTCCCGTAAGTCTGCAGTCGCGTTTTCCCGCGTATGAGCCCAGGCCCGACGAATGCTGCGAGCTCATGCGTGGGGTTCCGGGCCTGCCTTCAGTTGCACCCTGACAGGGGGTTGGAAGAGGGTATGCTCAAGAGCGTTCTGCTTCCGGCGCGAGCTTGCGTGTTCGTCACGATCATTCTGGCGGCAGCACCGTGGATTCAGGCTTCATCTGGCCAGGTGTCCGCCCAGTCCCTGCCGGTCGTCCGGGCGCCCGTGCTGGCGTCCGGGGTGACCGCCGTCATTCAGGCGCTGGCTGAAGCCAAGGGCTTCGACCGGGCACACGGGTTCCGGTTCGAGTCCTCTGCCCCGTACAACTCCCTTGACGCCTACTACGCCGACTTCATCAAGGGGCAGTTCGACGTGGAGATCGGCATCACCGAGACTTACGCCGTGCGGTTCCTGCGGGGAGCACCCATCCGGCTCCTCTCGACGATGACCGTCAACGGATCGGAGATCGTGGTACGAGACCCCTCGATCCGGAGCGTCGCCGACCTCAAGGGCAAGACCATCGTGGCGCCCCTCACCTCGGGCCGCTACCTGCTCGCCCGGGCGCTTTTGAGGGAGTACCACGGCCTTGACCTCGAGCGGGACGCTCAGGTCATCAGCGCCCCGTCTCCGACGGCCGCTCTCACCTTCCTGCTGGCCGGGCGGGCTGACGCCGCGCTCTCCTGGGAACCGGCGGTCACGGTGACGCTTCAGGCCAATCCCGGTCTGCGCCTGTTATTCGAGACCGACCGGTAGTACCGGCAGCGCACCGGGCGTAACCTCTTCCAGGTAGTGCTGGCGGCTCACGAGACGTTCCTGGCCCGTCAACGGGGGCTTGCTGCTCATGTGGTGCAGGCGTACGCCGAGGCGGCGGAGTTCCTGCACGCCCACCCGGAGGAAGCGGTGCAACTGGTCGCCCGGCGCACCGAGCTTCCCAAGGAGGCCGTCCTCGAGACCATCCGGGAAGGGCGGCTGGTCTACTCGGTGCGCCCGGTGCGGGATCCGGACGTGAAGCGCTCGCTGGAGGACCACTTCCGGATGCTGCAAAGCCTGGGTTTCCTCGACCGGGAGATTCCTGATGAGTTCCTGGCCGAGATCTGAGCGCAAAGCAGTGGCCGGGCGCCTCCAGACGGCGATCACGGTGGGCGCCGTGCTCCTTGCGCTCCACGTGGCAAGCCGCTACACGCCGGAGTTCATCCTGCCCCCGCTTCTCCGTATCGCGGCGGCGCTCGGGGAGGTCCTGGTGCGGGAATGGCCGCACATCTTGGCTACCCTGGGCCGTCTGGGACAGGGGATGCTGGCGGCGTTCGTGGTGGGTTCGTCGCTGGGCATCCTGATGGGAGCCCTGCGCGGGGTGGCCGCTTACGCCCGCCCGTTGCTCTACATCCTCATGGCGGTGCCCGCCCTGAGCTGGATCCTGTTCGCCGTGCTGTGGTTCCCCACGCCACAGTGGCGGGTCTTCTTCGTCATCACGGTGGTCAGCCTGCCTTTCTACGCGCTCAACATTTACGAGGGCATCCGTGCCCTACCCGCCGAACTGGCCGAGGCCGTGCAGGTCTTCCGGCCGTCGCACTGGCAGATGCTGCGGATTCTGGTGATTCCCCACGTGGTGCCCTACGTCATGATGACCACTCGATCGGTGGTGGGCTACGCCATCCGCATGACGACCTTCGCCGAACTGATAGGGTCAGCCGTGGGCATCGGCGCCCGGCTCAACAACGCCCAGGCGATGTTTCGCATTGACGCCGTCTTCGCCTGGACGTTCGTGCTGGTGGGGCTCAATTTCGCGCTGCAGGGCCTGCTGGACGCCGCAGACCGGAGGCTTTTGCGCTGGCGGCCCGAGGGGGTGATCCGGTGATGGCGGTGATTGCTCGAACTGCCGGGAAGCGCGCCGGAGGGCCGCCTGCTGCAAACAGCCTTCCGCTGGCCCACCCGCTGAACGCTCTGCCGAAGGCAACGCAGCCGGCCGTAGCCTTGAGAGGCGTCTTCAAGGCGTTTGACGGTGCCGTGGCGGTTGCCGACCTGTCACTGACCGTCCGGCCTGGCGAGGTCGTGGCCATCGTCGGCCGCACCGGCGCCGGCAAGTCGACGGTGCTGAGGCTCCTCATGGGCACAACCGCCCCAGAGCGCGGCGAGGTTCGAGTCCTCGGGCGGGATCCCGCCCGTGAGTTTCAGGCTCTGCGGGGCCGGCTGGCCGTGGTGTTCCAGACCGACCGGCTGCTTCCGTGGCGAACGGCTCTGGAAAACGCCGCCCTCGGGCTCGAGATCCTCGGCGTCCCGCCCGGCGAACGCCTGGCACGGGCGCGGGAGTGGCTCGTCCGCCTGGGGCTGGCAGGCGCGGAAACCCGCCTGCCCCACCAGCTTTCGGGCGGCATGCGCCAGCGGGTCGCCCTGGCCCGGGCGTTCGCGACCGACCCCGAGGTGCTGCTGCTGGACGAAGCGTTCAGCCACCTGGACGAGGTGACGGCCCGGGAGATACGGGCCGACTTTGCGCGGCTGGTTCGCCGCTACGGCAAGACAACGCTGATGGTGACCCACAGCATCGAGGAGGCCGTGGAGATGGCCGACCGGGTGGCGGTCTTCGGGCGGCCGGCCCGGGTCATCCGGGAGGTGCCCGTCACGCCGCCGTTCCGGGACGACCCCCGCGAGGCCCGCCGCCTGCGGGAAGCCATCCTGGCGGCTATTGAAAGAGGACACCCGGGCGAAGACCGTGCAGAGGGGTAGACGCTTTTGAACACACAGGATGCGCCTTTCGATACCGCGCAGGAGCAAGGAATACCCCGAGAAGAGGTGCTCGACCGCCAGGAAAGGGTGCGGCGAAGGCTGCTGCAGGCCGGCCTGGACGCGCTCCTGGTGGTGGGGCGCTCGTTTTACGACCGGGTCGGCGACCTCGCCTACCTCACCAACCACTTCCCGCCGTTCCCCGCCACCGTTTTCAGCGGCCAGCAGAAGGGGTTGGGGCACGGGCTGTTGCTCCTTCCCGGAGAGGGCCCGACCGCCCTTGTCATCGACGGGCGGGCCTACCGAGAGGAACTGGTCGTGGCGGACGAGGTGCGGGGAGGCTCCGACCTGGGAGCGGTGCTGGCCGAGCTGCTGCGGGAACGCCGCCTCGCGACCGCCCGCATCGGCCTCGTGGGTGAGGACATCCTGCCGCTGGCCATGTTCCGGGCGCTCACACAGGCGCTTCCGGCTCTGGAACTGCCCGCGGCCGGCCACCTGGTCCGGGAACTGCGGCGGCGAAAGAGCCCCGCCGAACTGCGCCTGCTGCGGCGCGGGGCGGCCATCGCAGGCGCCGGCCTGAAGGTCGCCGTCGAGCTCATCGGCACCGTGGGGCACACGCCGGGCGCCTCCGGTACCGGCGCCACCGTAACCGAAAGCGACGTCTGTGCCGCCGGCATCGCGGCTGCCATGCGCGAAGGCGCCGACTTCATCCGCTACCTGCGGGTGCACTCCGGGCCCTATAGCGCCTGGGGTTCGCGGTGGCCCCAGGCGATGCCACGCGCCATCCGTGTAGGCGAGCTCGTCGACCTGGACATCATCGGGGCGTACTGGGGCTACCAGTTCGACGTGCTGCGCACCACGGTCGCCGGTGGCCGGCCCGACGCCGGGCAGCGACGGGTGCTCGAGGCCGTGCTGGAGGCCTCCCGCCGCGCCGTCGCGGCCTGCCGGCCCGGCACCCCCTGCGAGGACGTCGTCCGGGTAGCCAACGCTTACCTCGAGGAACAGGGCTACGGCCGCTACGCCCGCACCTTCATGGGCCACGGCATCGGCCTCGAGACCGTCGAAGAACCCTACCTCGCTCCGGGCGACCGCACCCCACTCGAACCCGGCATGGTGCTCTGCGTGGAACCCGGCGTCTATATCCCCGGCTGGGGCGGCGCCAGCATCGAGGAGGAGATCATCGTCACCGGCGGCGCTCCTGAGCAGATCACCCACTATCCCGCGAAGCTGTGGGCCGGGCCGTAAGCCCGGTGCACCTCGGGTGACAAACGGCTGCTCCCCGATGACGAGGTGTTTAGGAGGGGTCCTCGAATGCGCCTTTCTGAACCCTTCGGCCTGACGCTTCCCAATCGCGGCGTCCTGCTGGGGGCCGTGACGGCCCGGGATCTCCTGGAGCTGGCCGAAGAGGCCGAGGCGTCGGGAGCCTTTGGCGCCGTCTGGGTGGGCGATAGCCTGCTGGCCAAGCCCCGGCTGGAAAGTGTCACGCTCCTTTCGGCGCTTGCCGCCCGCACTCGCCGCCTGAAGCTCGGCGTGGGGTGCCTGGCCACCTTCGTCCACAGGCACCCGGTCCTCTTCGCCCAGCAGTGGGCCAGCCTGGACGTCATTTCGGAAGGGCGGGCACTTCTGGCCGTCTGTCTGGGCGGGCCCGACGCGCAGGGCCCTGCGCAGGCGCTGGAGCACCGGGTGATGGGCGTGCTTTCAAAGGAACGGCCGGCGCGCCTGGAGGAGGGCATCGCCATCCTGCGGGTGCTCTTCGGCCAGATCAACGCCTCCTACCGTGGGCGGTTCTACGAGTTCGAGGGCGTGACGCTGGAGCCGCGCCCGGTGCAGAACCCCGTACCCATCTGGATCGCGAGCAACCCCACCGGGGTGACCTACAGAATGGGGGCCGGGGTGGACGAAAAGACGCTGGCCAGGGCGCTGGACCGCGTGGCGCGCCTCGCCGACGGCTGGATGACCAATAAGATCACGCCCGAGCAGTTCACCGAGCTATGGAGCCGGATTCGGGAGGCCGCAAGGGACTATGGCCGCGATCCTGACCGGCTTGGCAACTGCCTTTACTACAACGTCAACCTCAACGACGACCGGGAGGCGGCCTTCCAGGAGAGCAAGCGCTTCCTGGACGCTTACTACACCGGCGACTACAGCCGCACCTTCGTGGACTCGTGGACAGCCTACGGCCCGGCCGGCGAGGTGATTGCACAGCTTCGCGCTTACTTTGACGCCGGCCTGCAGCACATCACGATTCGCTTCGCCTCGTGGGACCAGCGCCGCCAACTGCGCCGTTTCCTCGCGGAGGTGGCCCCCGCGTTCGCCCGGGTGGGGGCCTGAGCCGCCCGCGCTCGCCGCCGCGCGCGAGGCACGGCGGCGCGTCGTGCGCGGGAGTCGTCAAGCACTGGCGGCTCGTACGGTGGCCGGTAGCCTGGCTCGCCGGAGCAGGAGCGCGTTGAGCGCCACGAGGAAGGAACTCCCCGACATCAGCAGCGCCGCAATCTCGGGCCGCAGCAGCAGCCCGAAACTGGGGTACAACACGCCGGCCGCCAGCGGGAAGGCTCCCGCGTTGTAACCGGCGGCCCAGTAAAGGTTTTGCCGCATCTTGTCGACCGTCGCCCTGGAGATGGCGATGGCCGTCGCCACATCCATGGGGTCCGAACGCATCAACACCACATCGGCGGTCTCAACCGCCACGTCGGTGCCCGCCCCGATGGCAGTCCCCACATCGGCCTGCGCCAGCGCCGGGGCGTCGTTGATGCCGTCCCCGACCATCGCCACCCGCCGGCCCCGGGCCTGCACCTGCTTGACCTGGTCTGCTTTCTGGGCAGGCAGCACCTCGGCAAAGACCGTTTCGATGCCCAGTTCCCGGGCAATGCGTTCGGCCGTGGCGCGGTTGTCGCCGGTTAGCATGGCCACCTCGACGCCCATCTCCCGCAAGCGCCGTACCCCTTCTTTGGCCGTTTCCCGGATCACGTCGGCGATGGCCAGCACCCCGCCCGCCCGGCCATCGACCGCCACGTACACGGCCGTACGCCCGGCACCCTGGAGTTCCCGGGCGCGCTCCGCCAGCGCCTCGATGCTGGCGCGGTTTACGCCGCGTTCTCTCAACAGCTTGAGATTTCCGACCAGCACCTCGTGCCCCTCGACTCGGGCTCGGGCGCCGTGCCCCGGAATGGCCTCGAACCCCTCGGCAGGGGGCACCTCGACCCCTGCCTCCCGGGCCCGCTTCAGCACCGCCAGCGCAAGGGGGTGTTCGGACCCCTGTTCGACGGCGGCGGCCAGGCGCAGGAGTTCCTGCTGTGCCGCCGACGCGTCAGCGGCCACCGCCACCTCGACGACCGCTGGTTCTCCCTTCGTGAGCGTGCCCGTCTTGTCAAAGATGACGGTCTGCAGTCCTGCCGTCTGTTCAAGGGCGGTCGCGTTCTTGAAGAGGATGCCGCGCTCGGCGCCGAGGCCGGTTCCCACCATGATGGCGGTGGGAATGGCCAGCCCCAGCGCATCCGGGCAGGCGATGACCACGACCGTGATCGCGAGCGTCAGCGCGAAGACGAGGGAGGCATTCCCCGGCCACACGTACCACCCGACGAACGTCAGCACCCCGAAGACCACGGCCGCCGCGACCAGCCACTGGGCCGCCCGGTCGGCCATGCGCTGCGCCGGCGCCTTGGACGTCTGCGCCTGCTGCACCAGCTTGACGATCTGGGCCAGCGCCGTGTCGGCCCCGACCCGGGTTGCCCGGAACTTCAGCGTCCCGGTCTTGTTGATGGAGGCGCCCACCACCACGTCGCCGGGCTTCTTGGGTACCGGCAGCGACTCGCCGGTGAGCATGGACTCGTCGACGTTCGACTCGCCCTCGGTGACCACGCCGTCCACGGGAATCTTGTCGCCGGGACGGATCACCACGAGGTCGTCCACCCGCACCTCGGCGGTGGGGACTTCCACCTCCTCGCCGTCCCGGATCACCCTGGCCTTCGGCGGAGCCAGATTGAGGAGCTTCTCGATGGCTGCCGACGCTCGGGAACGGGCCCGCATCTCCATCCAGTGGCCGAACAGCACGAACGCGAGGAGCACCACGGCCGCTTCGTAGAAGACCTCGCCCTTGAAGAAGAACGTCGTGCCGACGCTGAACAGGTAAGCGGCGAGCACGCTCAGGCTGACCAGAACCGCCATGTTGAGCACCCGGTTTTTGAGCGCCCGGTAGGCGCCCACGAAGAACACCTGGCCGCTGTAGAGCACCGCCGGTGTTGCCAGCAGGAAGAGAAAAAGGCTGCGATCCAGGCCGAACGGCACCGGAAGCCGCAGCCCCCATGTCTCGATGACCATGGGCGAGTAGAGAGTCACGGGGATGGCCAGCAGGAAGGCCACGAAAAACCGGCGCCGCATGTCGGCCACCATGGCCTCCATGGACATGCCGGGGGCATGGCCCATCTCGTGGGCCATGTGCTCCATCTCGGTGGGCGTGGAAAGATGCTCGTGAACGGCGTGACCGGCCGGCACGGGGCGCACGGCCTCTTCGTGCGCCGGAGCGTGAACGTGCGGCGCGGCCGCGTACCCCCCGTGGTGAGCGTGGTGGTCAGGGGCATGTCGTGCAGGGGTGGCCGTGGCCCACCCATCCGGCGGGCAGAGGTGGTGCGGCACCACCCGCCCGGCGCAGTGGTAGCCGCACTCCCGGACGAGTTGCTG
>JBFMCJ010000190.1 GCA_040754675.1 Bacillota bacterium | reverse complement strand
CCGGGCCGTTGCGCGACATGCCCAGGGCGTACTTCACCCGGTCGTCGTACAGGGTGGCCTCCTCCAACTCGCGGTCGGAAAACCCCTTCTTCAGCTGGATCAGGATGGCTGCGGTAAGCTGGGCGGGACTCACCGAGGGGCGGCCGATGTCGCAGTAAAGGTGGGCGAACTCCTCGTCTCTGAGATTGCCCTGTTCCCAGGCCCAGGCGCGAAAACGGGCCCAGAAGGACTTCTAGGGGATGCGGTCCATCCATCCCCAGGTGTCCTCCACATGCCAGTTGGTGTTCACGTAGCCCAGCATCCGCACCGCCCACCTTGCCCCAAATCGTTGCTACGGCTGGATTTGACCGAGGTCTGCGGGGATTGTCCAAACAAATGTTTCCAGGCGGTGGTTGCCAGAAATGGAAAACAGGCTGATGAGAGAGCCGCCTGAGCCCCCTCAGAGGGGATTTTGAAGCGGACTCCTAGGACGACAGGCGGCACCATTGGGAAGGAGCAGGGGAATCGTGAACGTGTTGCTGGTTAATCCCGGGGGCGGACTGGAAAGATTTTTTCCCTTGGGCCTAGCGCACGTGGCAGCAGCCCTCAGGCACGCCGGCCACCGGGTGTGGGGATGCGACCTTGCCTTCGAAGGGCGACTTCTTCCGCAGTTGGTCGGGGACATCCGCCCGGAACTCGTCGGGATTACCGTGCGCTGTGACACGCTAGGCCAGTTGCCAGCTGCCGTCCAAACGGTGCAGGCGGCCTACCGGTCCTCCGGGGCCCGGTTGCGCTTGCTAGTGCTCGGCGGGCCGGGCATCTCCACTTCCGGTCCTGCCATTGCACAGGTACTGCGCCCTACGGGCGTGCCAACCGCGGCAGTGATCGGGGAGGGCGAAACCCCCATAGTGGAACTCGCCCGTGCCCTGTCGTCGCACGCCCCGGATCTGCCGCCGGGAGCGGTGACCCTCGATGAACCTCCTCCCCTTTGGCCCCAACCACGTATCGAGGAAGACCTCAGCCTCCTTCCCCCGGCCGATTACACGCTCTTCCCAGTAACTCGCTACAACCGCAGAGGGACGCTCAGTTTATGCTACCCGTATGCTCCCATGGTCACAAGCCGGGGGTGCGTTCACGATTGCCCCTTTTGCGCGGCGCCCCGCCTGAGCGGCGGCAAGTGGCGGCCGCTTCCCCCCCTGTCAGTGGTGCGGGAGATGGAGCGGCTGCGCCGCCTGGGCATACTCGACATACACATTGAGGATGATGATTTCCTTCATGATGCGGCGAGGGTAGAGGAAATATGTGCTCGGTTGCGTGCCCGGGGGCTAGACCTCGTCTGGGAGTGCATGAACGGGGTTCGGCCCGACCACTTGACCAGCCGCCTCGTCCGCGCCCTCGCGAACGGGGGTTGCGTGTCGGTCACCCTGGGAATCGAGACCCTCAACCCCGCGGCTGCTGGGGTACTGGGCAGGGCCGCTGACGAGCCCCATCTCAAGCAGATCGTGGCGGAATTACGTTCGGCCGGCCTAGTGGTGGGGGGGTACTTCATGCTGGGCCTGCCAGGAGAAAGCCTGGAAGATGCCTGCCACACGGTCGCCACCGCCCTCCGCCTGGGGCTGGACCTGGCCCAGTTCTCGATTTTCCAGCCCGTCCCCGGCAGTGCCTGGGAAGGGACGAAAAGAGCCGATCCCATGCAACTGGCACAGCTATGCAGTCTGCGACGACGGGCCTACCTGCGCTTTTACCTGAGGCCGCAGGTACTCGCCCGGCTGGCGCGCCGCATCGATCGGCACACCGTTGATCTGATACTCAGACGGGCATTGAGGATACTGGGAGGTAGCTCTGCATGGATGTGAACCGAGTAGTGTTCGTGCGTCTCCCGCCGTTCATGGGCTACCGCCACCCTCACCCGCAGAACCTGCTCATCCCCTTCGAAGCGGCCCAGATGGCGACGATCCTATCCCTGCGCGGATATAGTGTCCACATCGTGGACGCCTGGGCGGAAGGGCTTACCCCATCGCAGACGATGGAGCGCATCGTTGCTGCCCGCCCGCAGTTGGTGGCCATGGAAACAGCCACGCCCACCGTGAACCTGGCCCGCCGGATCATCCAGGGCGCGCGCCAGAGGCAAGACTTCGTAGTGGTCGCCTTCGGGCAGCACGCCACGGCCCTCCCCGGCACGATATTGGGCGACGGATCCTTTCTTGCGTGTATAAAAGGTGAGGGCGAAGCCACGCTGCCCCACCTGCTGGAGGTACTCGGGCGAGGCGGGCGGCTGTCGGAAGTCCCCGGCATCCTGTGGTACAGGGATACCCTGCACGAAAACGCCCCGCGCCCCTACCTCGATGACCTGGACAGCCTGCCGTTCATCGACTACCGATTGCTCGCAAGGCGCCGCTACTACATGTCATCGTGCTCCATACCGCGCTTCCGGCCCACTCGTTGGGGCTTCGTCCTGAGCAGCCGCGGCTGCCCGTTCCGTTGCATATACTGCTCACCCACCCTGCGCTTCTCCTACGGCAAGAGGTACCGGGCCCATTCCCCTGAATACGTCGTCGACAATATTGAATACCTGGTACGGGCACACGGGGTCAACGCTATATCACTGCCCGACGACGTCTTCACGTTAGATCGGGACAGGACGGCGCAGATCTGCCACCTTCTGCGTAAGAAAGGCTTGAGGGTGCCCTGGGTGTGCCAGACACGGGCCGATTGCCTGGATCCCCTCCTAATCCGGGAGATGAAAGCAGGCGGCTGTGTGGGCGTGTGCCTGGGGGTGGAGTCGGGCAGCGAGCGGGTCCTTCAGTGCCTCCGCAAGGATATGAGCAAGGAGCAGATCCGGCGCGTGGTGCGCGAGCTTCACGCCGCCGGGATCGCCCCCACCTTGTTCTTCATGGTGGGGAGCCCCACGGAGACATACGAGGAGTTCCGGGAGACGCTCGCATTCGCGTGCGAACTGCGGCCGCTGATCATTCAGGTGGCATACTTCACCCCCTACCCGGGATCACCTGTATTCGAGGAGTTGCACCAGTCCTCTCAGCAACCTGGTGCCCTCACCCAACTCAGCTTCGACGACTACTCCCATTACAACCGTGCGAGCTTCAACCTGAGCGCTATTGACGACCAGCGCTTCCGAACGCTCCAGCGCGATTTCTACCGCCGCTACTACCTACGAGCGGCCTATCTCCGTTACTACATACGGCGGCGCCTACCCTATGCCGTCTTCAACGCCCGGCACGAACTGGGCCTCATCCGCGCGGCCTTAACCTTCCTGGCGCGACCACCCAAGGCCGGGGATATGTATCCGAGTTCGGGGTCCCCGCGCCGGGGGGCGTCAGCATGCGGTAAGGAGTCGCAGCCAGCAGTGGGGGTGCAACCTCACGAAGCGCTCGAACCGCAGGGAGGGGAAGCACTTCCCCAAAACCCACCTCGCGGCTAGGTTTCACTCGGACCTGTTCAAAACCTCTGGAACTATGTTCCAGGCCAAATCGGGCAAGTCTACGGATACAAGGAGGGCCGGCTGTGTGGCCACCTGAATACGAGACATCGGATGTTGCGATGGCCCGGTGTACCGGAGAAGCGTCCCGGGTATGGGTTAAGGCCTGCCTCCACTATGAGGAGGCAGCTGTGAGGTCGGGCCTGGAGGCCCTGGGAGACGGTTGCGGGCTTGGCGCCAGCGCCCGCGGACGCACTGTGTTCTGCAAAGTTAACGCTGCCACGGGTGGCCCCCCGGCCCGGGCCCGGTCCACCCATCCGGTGGTGGTGAAGTGTCTTGTGAGCTACCTGTACAGCCGCGGGGCAACGCAGGTCTATGTAGGAGACTCCAGCGCGGCCTACGGTCACACGCGCGCGGCCCTCGCGTCGGCTGGGATCACCCAAGCAACACAGGAAGCGGGGGGGCTCGTGGTCGACATCGACTCCCTCAGCCCCCGCCGCCTATCTTTGCCGGTCCCAGGTGATGTCTTCACGGGTGACCTGGTCTTGGACAGCGACTTGCTGGTATCGGTGGCCAAGCTCAAGACCCACTCGCTAGCTGGTTACACCGGCGCGCTAAAGAACCTCCTGGGAACGCTGATGGGGGCCGGCAAGGCTCGAGTCCACCAAGCCGGAGGACGCCATGGATTGTACCGCGCACTCGTGGAACTCATTCGGCTCCTCCGGCCCCGGTTCGGGGTTCTGGACGGGATCGTAGGGATGGAGGGGAACGGCCCCAGCGACGGTCAGCCGCGGCTAATCGGGCTCCTCGCAGCGTCGTCCGACCTGGTGGCCCTCGACACGTTTACCTGCCAGCACACAGGCATCAACCTCCGGCGCGTACCCTTGTTAGGCTACGCCGCACTTGCGGGGCTGGGCTGCGATGACCCCGCGCGCATCGCCGTGTGCGGCGACGCCGTCGCGCCGCTTCATCCCCCCCTGGCGCTTCCTGCCCGCACGTTCCGGCTCCCCGAGAAGATCGCCCCGCTGGCGAGGACATTTTACAGGCTGCGTGAGGTGGCTATGAGTCCCATCATCAAAGAGTCAAGCTGCACACGCTGCGGCAATTGCGTCTCAACGTGTCCTTCCCAGGCCATCTCCTACGCCCCAGACAGCGAACTCCATATCGACCCATACTGCTGTGCGCGCTGCTTTCACTGCCTCTCCAGTTGCCGCAGAGGGGCAATAGAGGTGGCTATCAACCCTTGGCTCCGACCACTGATTGCCGCTCGCCTGGAAATGCTGGGCATGGGCACGAGGAACAACCGATAAGGGAGGAGGCTGAAGGCATGAACGCGGTGGGCCTTATCGCGGGAAGCGTCGCTGCGGGCGTGGCAGGTCAGATGTTGCTTAAGCAGGCAATGAGGGAGGTAGGCCCCTACATGGGCAGGGAGTTTGGATCCTGGCTATTCTCCGCAGCGACATCCCCTTATGCGCTGGCGGGCCTCTCGATGTATGTCCTTGCCCTCGCGACTTGGCTCGTGGTCCTCTCCCGGGTAGAACTCAGCTGTGCCTACCCGATGCTAGGAGCGAGCAAGGTGCTGGTGGTCTTCCTGGCGTTCCTGGTTTTCGGGGAGCCCCTCACCTGGCACAAGATAGTGGGGTCGTCCCTGGTGTGCGCAGGGATATGGCTTCTTGCCCTACGTGCCTGAGCACCCCCACCTCACGTGAGGTGTACCGGACGAGGACGGGGCGGCTAACGGTAGGCGCGGAGGCTGTTCACCAGGTTCCCCCAGCTACTCCCTACTGGCGGCTGGCCTCTTACCGTTCGCTCCTTCGCTCTTGGGGAATCCTCTTATACCCTTCCACCTCGTGTTCAGGTTACCTATCAACTCAGTTCTCACCTTGCAGAAGCGGGCCCAGGGAGGTAGGGACAACTACATGACCCGAGACGACTTGGTCGTGTTTCTCATTCAGATTTCCGTGATGTTGGCAGTAGGACTCGCCCTCGGGAAGGTGATGTGCAGGCTGCGCACACCCGCAGTCGTAGGCGAACTCATCGGCGGTGTGCTGTTGGGGCCCACGGTCCTGGGTGCTGTTGCTCCTAGCTTCCACGCGTGGCTGTTTCCCTCTCAAGGCATCAGCTCGGTGGGTCAAGATGCAGTCATCCAGCTGGGAATGCTGTTCTTCTTGTTTCTGGCCGGGCTGGAAGTGAACCTCGAGCATCTGCGTCGTCAGGGGTTGAGCATAGCCCTGGTGAGCATTTCGGGGATTGCCGTGCCCTTTGCCCTGGGATTCGGGTCGGTCTTCCTGTTACCTGACCTGTGGGGGGATCAAGCGAACGGCGACACACTGATCACTGCTCTTTTCGTCGGGACGGCTCTATCCATTTCGGCCCTGCCTGTTACAGCCAGAATCTTGCTGGATCTGAACCTGATCCGGAGCGAAGCAGGCCGGGTAATGATGGCTGCCGCTACCATCAACGATCTGATAGGCTGGTCGTTGTTTGCGGTGATCCTGAGCAAGGCTACTCCGAACGCTACACCTACCACCGCCCCTTGGGCAACCATGCTCCTGGTGCTGGGTCTGTTCGCCTTAGTCTTGAGTCTGGGGCGTCGGGTAGGTCGACACGCCCTGTTTTGGTTGCAATCTCACCTCACCGGGCCCGCTAGTACCATCGGAGCCATGGCCGTCGCGTTGCTAAGTGCGTCCGCTGTTGTCCAGGCGATGGGAATGCATACCATTGTGGGAGCGTTCCTAGCCGGCGTTTGCCTTTCGGAGGATTGCGAAAGGCGAAACCAGGCCCATGAGACAGTGTACCAGTTTGCGATGGGCTTTTTCGCCCCCATTTGCTTTGTTTCAATAGGGCTCAAGACCAACTTCCTGGCCAACTGCGACCCACCGCTCGTCCTATTTGTATTCCTGGTTGCGTTTGCTGGCAAGGTGATCCCGGTTACGCTGGGAGCACGGGTGGGCGGGTTGCCCTTAAGAGAGGCTCTGGCGGTAGGTTTCGGAATGAACGCGCGAGGGGCAATGGAGGTAATCCTAGCGACGGTAGCGTTCGAGCACAACCTGATTGATCAAAGTATCTTTGTGGCTCTGGTGATCATGGCGGTCGTAACGAGTCTGCTGAGCGGCACAGCCGTCCAGCGCCTTCTTAGGCCTGCGGACGTCTCCACCGGAGACCGGCGGAGCCTGAACGTGGCGCCCTCCCGGAGGAAGCCACATCTCTTGCTCCGTTGGAGGCAGGGCCAGGAGGGTACGCCGCTGGCTTGAACGTAAGCGTCAAATAGCGCCCACCTTGAGAACGCTCCAGGTGCATATCAGAAGGCAGGCCGGTCGCGTGCTTGCAGCGGCCCGGACGGTTACCGCGGCCGGCGAATGATCAGGTTCGTTTGCTATCGATGCGACAGGTGGCAGGCAGAGACTCCGACCAGGGCAGCAACTCGTCCAGGTCACCGCCGCCCAGGTTGGGAAGCCTCTCGAACAGGTAGCGGAGATACTCGAAGGGAATCAACCCGTTCTCCTTGGCCGTCTCCACGATGCTGTAGACAATGGCGCTGGCCCTGGCCCCGCGCGGGGTGTTGCAGAACAGCCAGCCCTTCCGCCCGATCACAAAGGGCTTCAGAGAGCGCTCGCTGCGGTTGTTGTCGAGTTCGAGCCTACCGTCAAGCAGGAACCCTTCGAGTTTACTCCACTGGCTCTGGCAATACCTGATGGCTTGGCCAAGCAGGCTTTTGGGGAGGACCCTGGGCGACTGGGTCCTGAGCCAGGCTGAGAAAGCATCCAGCACGGGCCGGCTCCTCTCCAGCCGGGCTCGGTACCGCTCCTCGGGGTCTGCCTCCCTGAGGTCGCGCTCGATGTCGAAGAGCCGGTTGCAGAAGTCCAGCCCCTCCCGGGCGGCCACCGGTGGGGAGCGCTTGTCGGGAGGCAACACCTTGAGTGCCTCGTCGAACTTGCGCCGCGCATGAGCCCAGCAGCCCACCAGGGTGACGCCCGGCAGTCCGTCGTAACCGGCGTACCCGTCGACCTGCAGGTAGCCCTTGAACCCGGCGAGAAACCGCTCGGGGTATTTGCTCGCCCGGGTGGTCGTGTAGTCGAAAAGGACGATGGGCGGGGGTTCCCTCCCGGTGCGGTACAGCCACATGTAGGACTGGGTCTGGGCCGCGCGGCCATCTTCGTGGAGCACCTGCACTGTCGTCTCGTCGGCCTGCAGGA
>JBFMCJ010000189.1 GCA_040754675.1 Bacillota bacterium | reverse complement strand
TGTACCCGTCGCCCCGACCGTACGTGCCTCTACTCGATACCCGCCCTGTCCGGCAGATCTACGCTTCCTCCCTCTATCCCAACCTGCTGGTGGTGGACAAGGAGAACGGGGGCAAGGCCGACGCCCTAAATTGCGGCATAAACATGGCAGGGGGCTCCCTCGTGTGCGCCATTGACGCGGACTCGGTGATAGATTCAGAGGCCCTGGCCAAGCTGCGCGAGGAATTCTGCCGGGACGGGAATCTCGTTGCCGCGGGCGGCCTGGTGTTGCCGGCCAACGATAGCACCATCAAAGCGGGAAAGGTGGGGGAACTGCGCCTTCCCCGGAAACTGCTGGTGCGCCTGCAGGTGCTCGAGTACCTGCGGGGGTTCCTGGTGGGAAGAGTAGCCTGGTCGCAATTGAACGCCCTGCTCATAATTTCGGGTGCCTTCGGGCTGTTCGACCGGGAAGCGGTCGTCCGGTGCGGAGGCTACCGGCACGACACGGTGGGGGAAGACATGGAGCTGGTGGTGCGCATGCACCGGGTCATGCGGAAAATGGGGAGGCCGTACTCCATCAGGTTCGTGCCCGAGGCATACTGCTGGACCGAGGTGCCGGACACGGTCAGGCTGCTGTCGCGCCAGCGGGCGAGGTGGTACCGGGGCCTGCTGGATAGCCTGCGGTTCAACTTGAGCATGCTGGCCAACCCCCGTTACGGGGTGGTAGGCCTCGCGGCCTTCCCCTATTTCGTCCTGGTCGAGGCCCTGGGCCCCGTCATCGAGCTCACCGGGTATGCGGCCTTGGCCGTGTCGCTCTGCCTAGGGATCGTGGACTACACGTTCGCCTTGCTTTTCGTTGCGGTTTCCTGCCTGTTGGGCACCCTCGTCTCCCTGTCTGCAATCAGACTGGGGGAAGACCTTTACTTCCGGTACCCGAGCGACTCGGACACCTGGAAGCTCGTGTGGTGCGCCGTGCTGGACAACTTCGGCTACCGCCAGTTGACGGTGCTTTGGCGACTGCGGGGGTTGCTCGAGTATGTGCGCGGCGTGAGGGTCTGGGGCAGGATGGAGCGGCAGGGCTTCGCAAGGTAGCGTGGTCTGGTCTCACCCGGTCACAGACCGCCCCGCCTTACCCCGATGCACTCACCAGAGCAGCCCGCGCCATTCGACGCAGCCCACCCCGGTTAGTGCGGCTTGAAACAGTAGGAGTACCCCCGTGGCATTAGTCGCACATGCAGCATTAACATCGCCCGAGAACACGCAGCCCGCGAACAGCACGCCTGCCGGATCCTGTCTCCTGTCCCGATCAGGACTGCATCGATACGAAGCCCGGTCGGCTAGGCAAAGCCCCAAGATTAGCCCGGCTTCCTCAGCCTGGCCCGCTCCGCGCACAACTCCAGAGCGCCGGCCGCGGCCGAAGCCGAACAAAAACAGCCTCCCTCAGTGCCGCTAGAGCCTTGCTCACCTCCTCGTCCGCGCCTCTCTTCGCCGCTTTTAGCGTTTAAAGCGTCGCACAGGAAAGGGCCTCGGAGCGAGCCGCCCCGAGGCCCCATCCGAAGCGAGCACGGGCTTCAGTTGATCGCCACCACCTGGCCGGTCCCGAACCAGTCCACGAGCGCTCCCAGGCTCTCGGAGACGAACCGCAGCGGGATCAGGGTCCGGTCCCCCACGATCACCGCCGGCACGTCCAGAGCCACCTCCGCCCCATCAACCCGGGCCTTGAGGGAACCAATCGGGATCAGCACCACCCTGCCAGCTTTCAGCACGGTGACCGTCCGGGTCTCACCGTCCCACCTGACCTCGGCACCCAGCGCCTCCGCTATGGCCCTGACGGGCACCATGGTGCGGTTGTGGACGATCATGGGCTGTACGTCAAAGCTAACCTTCTTCCCCTTGACGAACACCTTGACGCCCTCGCCCTTGCCGGCCTTCTCGTACAGCCCGCCCAGCTTCTCGTACAGGTCCTTCTGGGCCGGCTCGCCCGAGACGGCGCCCTCCATGTCCTCAACCGCTTCCTCCAGCTCCCCGAGTTCCTCCTTCAAGATGGCGCGGTAGCCATACACCGCGCCCGGCACGGTCGCGCCCAGTCCCTCCAGCTCCGTGAGCGCAGCCTGAGCGTAACCTTTGGCCCGCAGGCACAGGGCCAGCATGACCGCCACCTTCGCGCCCTTCGGGGAAAGCTTCCCCAACTCCTTCAGCACCTCGATGGCCTTGTCGTACTCCCCAGCCGCGCGGTAAGCCACCGCCAGCTTCCAGAGGATCTGGGCATCACTCGGCTTGTCCGCCAGCTCGGCTTCCAGCTTAGCTATCCGATTGGCCAGGCCCTCGTGGTCTTCCTCGGCCTCCTTCTCTTCTTCGTCCTCCACTCCCGCACGGAGGCGCTCTTCCAGACCATTCGCCAGCACCACAGCTTTTTGTGGGGTCGTACCCGAACGCGAGACACCGGCCGGCACCGCAGCAGGGCCCTCACCCGGGCAAAGGTACCTCCGGGAGCCGCCGGGACTAAACCTCCCCTTCACTCCGCCGAACGCCAGGCCCCGTCAGGGCCCGGTGCCGCCCGTCAGCACCCGCCACGCACCCGCCGGTCCGTCCTTCACGACGTAGTAGAAAGAACCCACCGCTATGCGGGAGACACTGGTCCACGTGCCTCCCCCGGCAACTCGCACTGGGTTCGCGTTCCGGTCCGAAACCAAGAAATACCATACATCCACGGAGGGCGCCAGCCCCGGACACACGGACAACGCCGCGCGACCACCAGAAGCAGCCCACGCCCACCGCCGCCCCGGCACACACATTTGGGGTTTCCGTACACTACGTTTCAGCCCGGGGCTCATCCGTGAACTGCTGGACGCGTACCAGGAGCGCTTCGGGGTGCTGCTGCCCACGGCCGGCACGGTGCTGGACATGGGCAGGACGCTGACGCACAAGACGATCGTGGTGGAGCTGGCCCTGCAGGGTCTTTCCACCACCGAGATCGCGCGGAGGATCTACCATGCGCCCTCTTCAGTGGACGCCTACCTGCGCCTGTTCGACCGGGTGCTGATGCTGGTGTACTACCGCGTCCCCGAAAAGGCCATGCACCGCATCACCGGCACCAGCCCCGCTCTCGTGAAGGAGCACCTGGAACTGGCGAAGAAACACTTCCCCGACCCGGACGCCATCAAGAACTACCTGGTCAGCAGAGGCGTCAAGGTCGAGGAGCTGGCTTCGGGAGCTTAGCTGTAATCCTAAATGGGGACCGGTGTGGACATTGAAAGGGATCCACATCGGGACTTTAACCCCGCTATGATTGGTGGGTGTGTAGCAGAATCCACCAGAAAGCGGGGTATGGGAGTGACCGATGTGGATGGAATCCAGGATATCAGATCCCGTTACTTCCGGGAAGGACAATCTATCCGCCAGATTGCCAGTGAGCTGGGCATGTCCCGGCGAACGGTCCGCCGGTACATACAGTCGGACGGTCCGTGGCGGTACGCCCTGAAGCAGCCGAGGCCCAGGGTGGTCATCGACCCCATAGAGCCCGATGGGGCGTTGGGGTAGGGGCAACCGCTCGTAACGCCCTCGTGAACGTTACCCACCACTCACACAGTTGGATAAAAGGCCGGCCCCCTCGTATCGGCATTTGCGGTCCCTCCATAAACCTGACCGCGCGAGCCCCGAGTCCCTAGGATGTTCATTGCGCCCTGCATGCCGACACTCATGACCTGGCCGGTCGGTCGCTCGCGGCGTTTGCCATCTTCTTCGTATCGGCCCTGCCCGACTCCGCCGACCTTCCAGAAGCATCAGCCGACCGCCGATCGGTCACCCCGGGCTCGCACCGACTCGGCTTCCTGGCGGTCGAGCCATGCAATGAGGCTCGACCGGCGAAACAGGACGCGGCAGCCAATGCGAACGTGCGGGATGCGGCCCTCCCTCGCGAGCCGATACACCGTCCAGGGCGAGACGTTTAGTAGTTCGGCAGCTTCCCGTGCGCGCAAACAGTCGCCCATGGTTTACCGCCTCCGTGCCGGAACTGCGACACTTACCCAGTACCATTCTACCGATACAACTCTTGGCCGTCAATACAACTCCTGATATAATATCCGTAACAACAGGTCGCTGGGGGTGAGCGTCGTGCCCGACGTGGCCCGATTCGTTTGGCACGTGGCGGAGAACGGCGTCTATGTGTTCCGCACGAGAGCAGTCAACACCGACTACGAGGACGACTACCTCACGGATGGCATGCCGGTACGCGTGGCGAGCGGGTACCGACAGTATGAGCCTCTGAAAACCTACACTGGGCTGTTCCGCACATTCGCCCACACCCCTCCAACCAAAGAGGGCATCATGGCTTTCGCGGCCACATATGGCCTCCTAAACGACCCTGGAAAGCGGAAGCTCATCGACTTCGTAGACGAAGAGGGCCGAATGGGGATTGCCCGTGCCGAACCCCTGACGTTCTGGAGATCGCAGATCTCGCTGATGAGCCAGGCAGTGGAGCTGTGGGATGCCGTCCAGGCCGGAGACGCAACCACACTCGGCCGCCGGATCGTGTGGAAGGACGTCCCCGGGGGAACGGGCGTCCTCTACGAGCCCCCTCGCTCGGAAGACAGCTCCCGCGAGCGGCCCTACACGGAGTGGATCGCAGCCCCACATGTTCACCCCGAGCGGCTGGAGCGGCTCATGCGGGGCGATCTCGTGATGCCGGCGCTCTACCACATTCAGAGTGTGGTCAACGCTAACCTCAAGGAACGGGTATCGGTGGAACTCGTGTGGGACGAGCCCCACACACGGCTGAGGCTCAGCATTGTCCCACGAAGCCTGATTGGGGCGCTTTGGCTCCAGTTCGCACGCGCCATAACCGACCGGAAGACCTACCGCCGCTGCGAGGAGTGCGGAACCTGGTTCGAAGTGTCGCCCGGGGCAGCCCGGGCCGACCGCATCTATTGCAGCAACGCCTGCCGTACCAAGGCCTACAGGATGCGTAAGGCGCGGGCCCAGGAGATGTACGCGGCCGGAAAGGCCATCCGCGAAATCGCCGAAGCTCTGGGGTCGGATGAGGCAACGGTGGCAGGCTGGGTAAAGGAGGGGACATAGCGTGGCCGGCTGGGTCGAAAGGCGAGGGGAGAACAGCTGGCGCCTCAACGTTTCGGGTGGAGTCGACAACGAGGGCAGGCGAATAGTTTACCGCAAACGGGTCCAGGCCTCTTCCGAGCGCGAGGCGCGCCGCCTCCTGAACCTCTTCGCGGCCGAGGTCCTGCGGGGCGAGTACGTGCAGCCGGCCCGACTCACCCTGCGCCAGTTCGCCGACCGGTGGCTGCGGGACCACGTGGATCCCCGGCTGGCGCCGCGCACCGCCCACCGCTACCGCCAGGTGCTGGCGCGGGCCTGCGAGGCCATGGGTCACTACCGCCTCGAGCAGTTGAAGCCGCTGCACTTCGTGGAGTTCTACAACGGGCTCCGGCAGGAGGGGAGTCGCAAGGACGGAAAGGCGGGCCGGCTCTCGGAGGCCAGCATTCTCTACCACCACCGCGTGCTTTCCAAGATGTTCGCGGACGCCGTGCGGTGGGGCGTGCTGGCTGCGAGCCCTCTCGCAAAGATCGAGCCGCCGCGCGCCCGGCCGCAGCAGGCCCCCTCCTACGACGAAGCCCAGGTCGCCGCGCTTCTGGCCGCCCTGGACGGGGAACCCCTTCAGTACCGGACCATGGTAATGCTGGCCCTGGCCACGGGGCTGCGGCGCGGCGAATTGGTCGGCCTCGAGTGGAGGGACGTGGACTTCGCCGCCGGCACCATCACGGTCCAGAGGGCGGCCTGCTACGTACCGGGCAGGGGCGTATTCACCAAGGAGCCTAAGACGGAGAGCTCCCGCCGCACCCTCTCCGTACCTCCGTCCGTGATGGGCCTCCTGAAGCAGCACCGCGCCGCGCAGCTGGAGAATCGGCTGCGGGTGGGCGATCTGTGGAAGGGCAGCGACCGGGTATTCTGCACTTGGGACGGCGCACCCATACACCCGGACACCATCAGCAGCTGGTGGCCGGACTTCCTGCGCCGCCACGGGCTGCCGCATATCAAGTTCCACGCCCTGCGCCACACCTCGGCCACCCTGCTAATCGCCCAGGGCGTGCCCCTCAATCCGTCGCCGCCCGGCTCGGCCACGCCGATATCCGCACCACGGCCAACATCTACGCCGCCGCGTTGAGGAGCGCCGACGAGGAGGCCGCCGCCCGCCTCGACCGCATCCTGTCCGACCGGGGTAGGCAGGCCCGGCCCCGTCCGGGCTGATTGCTCCCAAACTGCTCCCAGAATTCTCGGAGGCCGCCTCTAGCAGCAAGTAGAAGGTCCCGGAATCGTTCCGGGACTTGGCTTTTCGTGGAGCCGGTGGTTCCCCGATCACCTCAAGTTACTTCAGGACTCCCCCTTGCCTCCCTGTTGGGTGTCGGCCTTTTCGGTCATACCCCGCAGGAATTCTCTCGTGTCTTGGACCGGGATGGGGAAACCTTCGCGGACGCGTTCGGTCACGATGTGGCGTCGATCCAGGGAGATCAGGACGTCGGCCCTCGCCTTGGCCGCCCCGGCCAGCACGTGCGCGTCTTTCGGGGCGACGAGGCCCGACCACTCCGCTTCCTCCTCCGGGGTGACCGGGGGGACCAGCTCGACTTCGACCGAGCCTAGCAGCCGGTAATAGCGGAGGAGGGATTCCTCCCCCATCTTGGTGCGAATGTTGTGCTCCGCCTCCTTGAGCACCCGCCTCGTGGCCACCACCCGGACCCGGCCCGCGCGGGCAAGCATCAAGATGAGCGTGGAGCCGCCGGTAGAGGAACCAGCAGCTGCCACCCAGCAGCTTGCGTCCAGGAAGACCCGCTTCATTGGAGCAGCTGCTCCACTTTCCGGACCGTGGCCTCGTCCACCTTGTCCGCCTTCAGAAACCGGCGGATCTCACTCCGCGTGTACTCACGAAGGGTTGGGCGGGCCTCAGCAGCCCTCTCGCCGCGCAGAAAGACCTCCAGTTCTTCTGCTGGCACGCGCCATACTCGTCCCACCTTGACTCCTCTGAGTTCGCCCCGCACCAGCATGTTGTACACTGTCTTCGGGTGGACGGAAAGGCGTTCGGCAACCTGGGCAACGCTAAGCGCTCTTTCCATGTGGGCAACCCTCCTCCCCTTAGGATAACTAAAACACCCCCTATTGGCAAGCAAGGAGTCTTGGAAGACGTTCTTGCGCCTCAACTCCTGCTAGGGACCCCCGTGCCGTCGGCTGTTGCTGCTCTTCGGCGGCTGGTGTATTGGTTACACGTTGGGGAGCGCCCAACGCCATCATGCCGTATCAGGGGTATCATGCACGAGTGCAAGCGCCGCCGCCCTGAGGAGCACCGACGAGGACGCCGCCCGCCTCGACCGTATCCTGTCCGGCCAGGGGAAGCAGGCCGCCCCTACCCGCGCTGATTGCTCCCAAATTGCTCCCAAAGTGCTCTACCGCCGCCGGTGGCAGGAAATAGAAAGCCCCGGAATCGTTCCGGGACTTGGCTTTTCGTGGAGCCGGTGGAGGGAATCGAACCCACAACCTACGCATTACGAATGCGCCGCTCTGCCCTTGAGCTACACCGGCTCATAAAAAACTGGAGCGAGAGACGGGATTCGAACCCGCGACCCTCGGCTT
>JBFMCJ010000188.1 GCA_040754675.1 Bacillota bacterium | reverse complement strand
TTTGTCCTCGACACGAGCTACAGCCTGCCGGCGCAAGCCAAAGCACAGGCTGAAGCGTTCGTCCGCAGGGCCATCCAGAAGTTGCGCCTCCAGGACCGGGCGTGGGTCATCGAGGCCGGCGAGCGCCCTCGCCTGGCCGCGGCCTACGCAGGGCCCCACCTTGACCCCGATGGGCCGCCGCCCTCACCGACCGGTGATGCGGGCGAAACGACGGACCTGGAGTCGGCGCTCCGAGCAGCTGGAAGCCTGCTGGCCGCCGAAGGGTCCGGCGGCGCCGGGACCCGGGGGCGCATCGTGCTCATCAGCGACGGCCGGGAGACGGCCGGCAGCGTGCTGGAGGCCGCACGGCGCTCCCCGGGGCGGGCTGCAGGCGCCGCTGCCGGTGAGGGGCCGGCACTTCCGCCCGTGCACGTGGTGCCGGTTCTGGCCCTGTCACGGCCCGAAGCTGCCGTTTCTGCGCTGGCGGCTCCCCTCTCTTTGGCGCAGGGCAAAAGCCTCCGGCTCACGTCGCGGCTGTACTCCTCCGAAGCCCAGCCGGCGCAGCTTCGCCTGGAGCGCAACGGCAGCCCCATCTGGGAGGGGCGAGTGGAACTGCCCGCCGGGTGGTCGAGCGTGGCGTTCGAAGACCGGCCCGACGGCGGGGCGCCGGCCGCCGTTTATGCGCTGAAGTTGCGGGCCGAAGCCGACACCCACCTCCAGAACAACCATGCCGAGGCCGCGGTGAGGGTGCGGGCGAAGGACCGCGTGCTGTACGTGAGCGATAGCGCCTCGAACGCCGGAAGCCGGTGGCTTGCCCTTTCGGCGGGCATCGATGTCGAGCCCGTCCCGCCGGACCGCCTGCCGGCCTCCCGTGCGGAGCTGGCGGGGTTCTCCGCCGTCGTGCTGGACAACGTGGCGGCCACCCGGCTCACGCGCCCTCAGATGGAGGCCGTGGCGGCCTTCGTGCGCGACCTGGGCGGGGGGCTCGTGGTGCTCGGCGGGCCGCAGGCGTTCGGCCCCGGGGGGTATCGTTCGACGCCGCTGGAGGAGGTGCTGCCGCTCTGGGCGGACGTGCCGGCCAGGCTCCTGGTTCCCCAGGTGGCGCTGGTGCTGGTGATCGACAAGTCGGGGAGCATGGGCGAACAGGACGCCGCGGGGACCAAGCTCGACGCAGCCCGCCGGGCCGCCGCGGCGACCCTGGAACTGCTCAGCCCTTCCGACCTCGTCGGCGTGATCGCCTTCGACAGCCAACCTCACTGGGTGCAGCCCCTGGAGGCAGCCTCGGACCCGGTGGGCGTCATGCGGCGCCTGGGACGGCTTGCGGCCGACGGGGGGACCGAGCTCGGCCCCGCCCTGCGCGAGGCGTTGGACAGCCTGCGTGGAGCTCGCGCCATGGTTCGCCACGCCATCGTGCTGTCCGACGGCAAGTCCACCGCTGCCGACTTCGAGGCCGTGACCACCCGGGCGGCCGCGGAGGGCATCACGGTCAGCGCCGTCGCCATCGGCCAGGACGCCGACGTGGCGCTTTTGTCCGACATCGCGAGGTGGGGAAAGGGGCGCTTCTACTTCACCCGGGACATGCGGCGCCTTCCGCAGATCTTCGCGTCCGAAACCATCACCATCACCCGCTCGGCGCTGGTCACGTCGCCTGTCGACGTGGTCGCCACGGGCCAGGCCCCGTCAGGCGAGGGGCCGCTGCCACCGGGGAGCAGGAGGTGGCCCAGGCTCTCCGGGTACGTGGCCACCACTCCAAAACCGGGAGCCTCCGTTTACCTGGCCGCTCCAGACGGCGACCCCATCCTGGCCTCCTGGAGGACGGGGCTGGGGCGCGTGGCCGCGTTCACCTCGAGCCTGACCGGCGCGTGGGGGCAGGCGTGGCAGGACCAGGGCCTTGCCGGCCCGATGCTGGCCCGCATGGTGCAGTGGGTGATGCCGCCCGGCCCGCCGGCGTCATCGAACCTTGTGGCCGAACTCGAAGGCGACCGGGCGACGCTGGTCGCCGAAGTGCTCGACGCAGGCGGCCGACCCGTTAACTTCCTGGAAGGAACCGCCGTCATCAGCGGGCCGTCAGGCAGGTCTTGGGAGGTCGCGATGGCCCAGGAGGGCCCAGGCCGCTACACCGCCAGGTTTGACGCCGCCCAGCCGGGCGAGTACGTGGCCACCGCCAGGCTGGGCAGCGTGCGACTGCAGGCGGTGGTCGTCCGGTCCTACGCCGCCGAGTTCGAGCCGGACCCGCCGTCTCCGGCGCTACTTGCTGCCGTGGCGCGGGCGACCGGCGGGCGGGTGCTCGGCTACATCACCGCAGAAAAGACGGACGGCGCCCCGGCACCTCTTTCGCCCGGCCTGGCCGCGGCAGCCGACAGGCTCACCTCGCTTCCCGCCGCGGCGCCCGGGGGCTGGGAGTCCCGGCCGGCCTGGCCGTTGCTGGTGCTGGCGGGGCTGGCCCTTCTCCTTGGCGACGTGGCCGTCCGGCAGGTCCACGAGTCCCCGGCGGCGCTCGCCGCCGAAGCGCGGGCGGCCCTGGGCACGTTCGCCCGGGGCCTCAAGCAGCGCCTGCAGCACCTGGGACGGCCGGGTCCCGGCGAGGTGGCGCGGGCAAGGCGCGAGGCCCGCCGGCGGCACGAGCCCTCCGGAACCGGCCCCGCCGACGCAGGCGTCGACCCGGCTCGAGCCGCGCGCCTCTACCTTGCCCGGTTGCGAAGGGAGCGACGGCGCTAAGCGCCTTCCCCGAAGAAGCGGCGGATCTCCTCCTCCGCCGTCTCCGGGCTATCCGAAGCGTGCACCATGTTGTAGGGAAGCTCCAGGCCGAAATCGCCCCGGATGCTCCCCGGGCTTGCCTTGACAGGGTCGGTGGCGCCGACCAGGTTGCGGACGTGCGCGATGGCCGAGGGCCCCTCCACGAGGGCGAAGACGACGGGGCCGGCCGTGATGGCGTCCAGCAGCCCCTCGAAGAACGGCTTGTCCGAGTGATGGATGTAGTGCTGGCGGGCCAGGCCCCGGTCGATCCGCCCGTCCCGGATGCGCGTGATGCGAAGCCCCTTGCGCTCGAACCGGGAGAGCACCTCGCCGATCAGTCCGGCCTTCACCGCTTCAGGCTTGATGATCACCAGCGTCCGCTCCCACGCCACGAACGACCACCTGCACCTTTCCGGCCACCGCTACGACAAGTTGGTGACGAATCCCTCTTCGTCGATGTCGATCCGGAGCGCCGCGGGCTCCTTGGGAAGCCCGGGCATGGTCATGATGTCACCCGCCATGACCACGACGAACCCCGCCCCCAGCGACGGCCGCACCTCTCTCACCTGCAGCCGCCAGCCCGAAGGGGCCCCCAGTTTGGAGGGGTCGTCGGTGATGGAGAACTGGGTCTTGGCCACACAGACCGGCAGCTCCCCGTATCCGCGCTCGGTAAGGTCGTCCAGCGCCGAACGCGCCGCCGGGGTGAAGTCCACCCCTTCCGCGCCGTAGATCTCGGTGGCCAGCCGTTCGATCTTGTCAACGAGCCCTTCCTGCCAGCGATAGATCGGCCGAAAGCCGGGCCGGCCCTTCTCCATCGCCGAGAACACCGCCTCCGCCAGGCTCAGCCCGCCCTCGCCGCCTTTCGCCACCACGTCGGTCTCCGCGGCCGGCACGCCGAGGTCCTGACAATGCTCGATGACCGCCCGGACCTCCCGCGGGTCGTCGGAGGCGAACCGGTTCAGCGATACCACCAGCGGTAGCCCGTACTTCTTCAGGTTGGCGATGTGGCGGTCGAGGTTGGAGAAGCCCTTCCGCAGCGCCTCCATGTCGAACTCGTGCAGCCGGGACCGGGCCGCCCCGCCGTGGTGGTGCAAAGCCCGGACCGACGCCACCAGTACCACCACGTCCGGTACGAGCCCTGTCTGGGGCACCACGATGTCAAAGAACTTCTCGGCGCCGAGATCAGCGGCGAACCCGCCCTCGGTGACGACGTAGTCGGCCAGTCCCAAAGCGGTGCGGGTGGCCAGGATCGAGTTGTTACCGTGGGCGATGTTGGCGAAAGGCCCTCCGTGGATGAACGCCGGCTGCCCCTCGAGGGTCTGCACCAGATTGGGCTTGACCGCGTCCTTGAGCAGCACCGCCATGGCGCCCACCACGCCGATCTGGCGCGCGGCGATCCACTCCCGCTTCCTGCCCGCCCCGGGGCGCCCTTCTGCCACGAGCATGCGCCCGAGGCGGTCCTTCAGGTCGCCGATGTCGCGGCTGAGGCACAGCACCGCCATGACCTCGGACGCCGCCGTGATGTCGAACCCGGTCTCCCGCATCACCCCGTCGGCCGGCGCGCCCAGGCCCACGATGATGCGGCGGAGCTGGCGCTCGTTCATGTCCATGACCCGCCGCCAGAAGACGCGCTTGGGGTCGATACCCAGCTCGTTGCCCTGGTGGATGTGGTTGTCCACGGCGGCAGCCAGCAGGTTGTGGGCGCTCCCCACGGCGTGGATGTCGCCGGTGAAGTGCAAATTGATGTCCACCATGGGAGCGACCTGGCTCAAGCCCCCGCCGGTGGCCCCTCCCTTCACGCCGAACACGGGGCCCAGGGACGGCTCGCGCAGGCACACCGCCGCCTTCTTTCCCATCCGCCCCAGCGCCTGGGTCAGCCCGATGGCCACCGTCGTCTTTCCCTCGCCCGCAGGGGTGGCCGTAATGGCGGTCGTGTAGATGAGGCGGCCCCGCCGGCGCTCGCTCGCCCGCCGGATGGCCGGCAGAGAGACTTTGGCCATGTAACGCCCGTATGGCTCGATCTCGTCGCCCGACAGTCCCAATGACTCCGCGATCTCCCAGATTGGCCGCAGCTTCGCTCGCTGGTTGATTTCGGCGTCGCGTTCCATGTCCGTCGCGCGGCAAAAGCCCACCGCCGGCCGGCGGCGGGAGGCTTGACGCCGCACCCCTCCCTCTTTGCGGAACTTTGCCCCCGATCAGGGTGCCGCACCCCGGAGGCTTTCTAGGCCCCAATCGGGCGAACCTGCCGGGCTGGACCGGGAGGACGGCTCAGTGCAGTGCGACGGTACAAACGGGGGTTAACTGCTTGGCCGCGCCGCTGCCCCGGCCGCCTGCCCCACCCCCCGCGGGGCGGCCATCCACGCGACCCAGATGCTGACCTCGTATAGCACGATGAGGGGCACGGCCAGGAGAAGCTGCGAGAAGACGTCGGGCCCTGGCGTCAGGGCGGCGGCCAGTGCCGCGATCCCCACGATGGCGAAACCCCGCCGCTGCGACAGGAGGCGGTGGTTGATGATGCCCACCCGAGCCAGGAAGAAGACCAGGAGCGGCAGCTGGAAGACCAGGCCGAACGGGACCACCACGGTCAACACGAAGTTGACGTAGCTGTTCACCGAGATCATGGGGTCGAGCCTGTCCTGCGCAAAGCCGAGGAGAAAACGCAGCGCTGCCGGCACCACCCAGGCGTAGGCGAAATAGGCTCCCACGGCAAACAGGCCCAGCGAGACCGGGATGAACAGGAACGTGACGAGCCTCCTGGTCCAGCGCCGGCCTCTCGTGACCACCGCCCAGACCCCCAGCATGAGCAGAGGAATGGCCAGCGCGGCTCCCAGCGCCAGCGCCACCTTGACCCGCACCAGGAACCCCTCGGCCGGCGCCAGCATGACAAGCTCCGAAACGCTTGGCTGCCGCCGCCTCATGTCCTCCAGCACGAGCGGCGCGAGCGAATACGCGCCGAACGAGCCGGCAGTGAAGACCAAGAGCGCCGTCCACAGGTAGCGCCGGAACCCCTCAAGCCTCCGGACGAGTTCGGACCGCTCGAGGTACCGGCCGATTTGTTCCCACGGCGTCTGCTCCTGCTGGCGGTCCTGGTCCATCGTTCACCTCGCGTCGCTCACGGCGCCTGCCGGGCGGGCGGCACGCCGTACCCGGGCGCCCCAAGCCGCCGCCACCACCGAGACTTCATAGAGAACGACCAACGGCCCTGCCATGAGGAGCTGGGAGATCACGTCAGGCGGGGTGAGAACCGCCGCCACGATGAACGCAAGCAGGATAGCCCACCGGCGCAGGCGTGAAAGGCGCGCGGGCTCGACGATCCCAAGGCGCCCGGCTCCATAGGCCGCCGCCGGCATCTCGAAGACGAGCCCAAACGGCAAAACCAGACCGGTGAAAAAGGAGACGAACCGGCTCACGGAAAGGGCCGGCGTGACCCCCTGCCCCGCCTGGCCGATGAGAAAGCGCATGGCCACGGGGTAGATGATGGCGCCGCCGAAGACCAAGCCCAGGGCGAACAGGACGCCCGCTACGGGTGCAATCCTGGCCGCCAGCGAGACCTCGTGCGGGTACAGGGCCGGTGCCACGAACAGCCACACCTGGGCGACGATGACCGGCGACGCCATCGCCAGCCCGATTACGAAGGCGATCTTGAGGTACGTGAAGAACCCCTCGGCGGGCGTCACCACGACGAGGCGCCCCGCGCTGCGCTCGAGCAGGTCGATGACGTGCGGCGTGAGCCGCCACCCGCCGGTCAAGCCTGCCGCCAGGGCGGCGATGGATATGAGCAACCGGTAGCGCAGTTCCTCCAGGTGCTCGGTAAGGGTCATCTCGGCGCCCGGCTGCTGCCGCCGCGCCCGCCACCCGCTCAGGCGTTCGGCAGGCGTGCGTGCGTCAGGCCGCGTGCCCACCGGATTCCCCTGGGGAACCATCCTTCGCCCGCTCGCCCCCATCCGGGGATCCGCCCGCCGGCGGCGTCGGGACCTGCGCCACGTCCTGGCCTGGCGACGTCTGGCCCGACTCTCCCTGATTTGCCGGGGGCTCCGGCGCTGCGGGCTGAGAGGCTTTCGCAGGCGGCGACGGGCGGCTGGCCGTCTCAATCTCCTGGGATGCCCGCCTGAACTCGTTGATGGTGCGCCCGAGCGCCCTGCCCACCTCCGGAAGCTTGCCGGGCCCGAAGATGATCAGCGCCAGAAGCAGGATGACCAGAAGCTCCGCAGGACCGATGTTGAACATCCGAGAAGCACTTCCCATCTCTCATGCCCGGCCGCGCTGGGGCCGGGCCCGCTTCGCTCTGTTCTATCCGGCGTGGAGCCCGATCTCCCCGCGCAGCAACCCCACCGCATGGGGGATCTGGTCCCACACCGCATCCAGCCCCTCCGAGGCCCCTCGGGGGCTACCCGGCAGGTTGATGATCAGCGTTCGACCCCGGATCCCGGCCACCGCCCGGGACAGCATCGACGCCCGCGTCTTCTGGAGCCCTGCCCACCGGATCGCCTCGGCGATGCCGGGCGCCTCCTTCTCCAGCACCGAGCGGGTTGCCTCCGGCGTCACGTCCCGGGGCGCCACGCCTGTCCCGCCCGTCGTCAGCACCAGGTCGAGCCGCAGTTGGTCACACGCCCTGCGGATGGCCCCCGCGATGGCCTCCCGGTCGTCGGGAACCACCGCCGCCCACTCAATGGCCGCTCCGAGCTTCTCCCGCAGCATCGACTGCAGTACCGGGCCGCTCCTGTCCTGCCGCTGCCCCGCCGCCACGGTGTCGCTCACCGTTATGACCGCCGCCCGGATCGGGGCAGCAGCCTTCTCCACTTGCGGCCTGCCCACGCGCGCCCACCCTAACTCCTGCGGCTTTCGAGGGCCGATACCATCTGCCGCAGCAGCTCGGCCGCCTCACCCTGGGGAACCTCGTCGAGGAACTCCATGGCCTTC
>JBFMCJ010000187.1 GCA_040754675.1 Bacillota bacterium | reverse complement strand
AGTCAGCGGCAGTCGCAGTCCCGCCAGCGCGGGGTGGACGTTCATGGTGCCTGCGATGCCCGTGTCCGAGCCGACCCGCCGGCCCCGCACCAGGCGTTCCACCGCCGACTCCACGCCCAGGTGCCAGGGCGCCGCCTCCACGTCGAGCGGCACGGGCAGGCTCTCGAGTTCCTCGCGGGAAAGCCTTGGCGTTTCGATGTTGGTGGCAATCAGCGTCCAGCGGTCGGGCAGGACGAGCAGCATCCCCGCCCCGGTTTCGGTGGCGAGTTTCACGTGGTTGTCGGCGCCGCCGGTGGCCCAGGCGAAGTTGTCACGCCGGCCGATCAAAATCCCGTCCAGCTCCAGCGCCGTCATCAGGCGGTTGAGGCGCTGGCGCTTCACTTCCACCTCCTGGCGGCGGCCCTCGCTTGTGGCTCCCATCTCGCGATGACGCCCCCCTTCGCCCGCACCCTTGCACCTTCGCCGCGCCCCTAACTCCTACCTGGTATCGGGCCTTTTTTCGTGATAGATTGCTGATCCCGGACAGGGCCTTCGGGCTTTTCGTGAACCGAGGTGTGCACGCAGGTGAGGGGCAACATCCGCAACGTCGCCATCATCGCGCACGTCGACCACGGCAAGACGACCTTGGTGGACGCGCTGCTGCGCCAGAGCGGGCTTTTCCGGGCGAACCAGGCGCTGGAGGAGAGGCTGCTGGACTCCAACCAGATCGAACGCGAACGGGGCATCACCATCCTCGCCAAGAACACCGCGGTCACCTACGGGGCGGTGAAGATCAACATCATCGACACCCCCGGCCATGCCGACTTCGGCGGCGAGGTGGAACGGGTGCTGCGCATGGCCGACGGCTGTCTTCTGGTGGTGGATGCCTTCGAGGGGCCGATGCCGCAGACGCGATTCGTGCTGCGCAAGGCGTTCGAGGTAGGCCTGCGGCCGATCGTGGTCATCAACAAGATGGACCTGCCCAACGCCCGACCCGAAAAGGTCGTGGACGAGGTGCTTGACCTGTTCATCGAACTCGGCGCGGACGAGGATCAGATTGACTTCCCCGTGCTGTACGCGTCCGCCCGGCAGGGATGGGCCAGCGCCGAGCCGTCGGCCCGGGAGGGGACCATGCGGCCCCTGTTCGACGCGATCCTGGAGAAGGTGCCGCCTCCATCGGGCGATCCCAACGCGCCCCTGCAGGTGCTGGTGACCACCCTGGACTACAACGACTACCTGGGGCGCATCGCGATCGGGCGCATCTTCAACGGGGTGGTGCGCCCAGGCCAGGCCGTCGCCGTGACCGACCACCAGGGAAGGATCCGCCAGGGCAGGGTGGCAACGCTTTTGACCTTCCTCGGGCTCAAGCGCGAGGAGACGCCCGAGGCTGCGGCCGGCGACATCGTGGGTATCACGGGCCTCGAGGGCATCGAAATCGGCGAGACGGTGACCGACCCCGAACGCCCCGCGCCGCTCCCGCCCATCCGGGTCGAGGCGCCCACCATCAGCATGTACTTCATGGTCAACGACAGCCCGTTCTCGGGCGAGGAGGGGCGCTTCGTCACCGGCCGGCAGCTTAAGGAACGGCTGTGGCGGGAGATGCAGACCGACGTCGCGCTGGACGTGGTGCCCACCGATTCGCCCGACACGCTCGAGGTGAAGGGGCGGGGCGAACTCCACCTGGCCGTCCTCATCGAGAAGATGCGGCGAGAAGGTTACGAACTCCAGGTCTCCCGCCCGCGCCCGATCCTGCGGGAGCGAGACGGGCAACTGGAGGAGCCTTACGAGGAAGCGGTCCTGTACGTACCCGCCGAATCGGTGGGGCCGGTCATGGAACTTCTGGGAAGCCGCCGGGCGAGCGTCCTCGAAGTAGCGCCGCAGAGCGGCGGCATGGTCAAGATCCGGGCGTACCTGCCGTCCCGGGGGCTCATCGGCTTCCGCTCGGAGTTGCTGACCGAGACGCGGGGGTACGGCATCCTGTACCACGTCTTCGACCACTACGGGCCGTTCGTCGGCGAGCTGCGCTCACGCCCCGGTGGGGCCATGATAGCCACTGAGACCGGTACGACGACCTCCTACGCCATTGAGAACCTGCAGGAGCGCGGGGCCCTCTTCTTCGGGCCCGGGGTGCGGGTCTACGCCGGCCAGGTGGTGGGTGAGCACTCCCGTCCCCAGGACATCACGGTCAACATCTGCAAGGAGAAGCGCCTGACCAACATGCGCGCAAGCACCGCCGAAGTGGCAGCGAAGCTCGACCCGCCCCGGGTCATGGATCTGGAGAAGGCGCTCGAGTGGATCAACGACGACGAACTCGTTGAGGTCACGCCGCTCACCATTCGCATCCGCAAGGCGCCAAGGGCTCCTGCGGCCCTCAACCTCGGCGCCTCTGCCGGGGGCCCACTTCGCCGAGACTGACCGCCGGTCACTGACCGACCTGTATGCTCCCGTCAGTCAGCGAGAGGGAGTCCGTCCCCCCGGCGCAGCGGGGTCACTGGGAGGCCTTTGCCGCCTCCGAGGGCGCCGGCGGGTTGCTGCCGGCCGCCGCCGCCTGAGCGCCGCCCTCCGTGGCCGACACCAGCGCGGCCTTCTCCTGGCGGCTCACCTCCGAGCCATGGCGCTCGGAGCCGGTGCCGGACAGCGCCCGCTCCACGGCGACCCGGAGTTCCAGGGAGCTGCGCCCCGGCGAGCCTCTGGAGGACCACGAGAGAGCGGCCTGCGCCGCCGCCCTGGCTCTGGCCTGAAGCTCCCGCAGGCGTTCCGCTAGCCCGCTCGCCTGGGCCCGGATGGCCTGCGCCTGCTCGCCGGCTGCAGCGGCTTCCTCGACTGTCTGCGACGCCGCCCGCCGGGCGGCCTGCGCTGCCGCGTCCAGCCGGGTCTTCAACTCGGCAAGCTGCCGCACCGTCTCCTTCGCCTCGGAGGCGACCCGGCGAAGCTCCTCGGCGACCACCGTGACGCTGCGGCCCTGCGCCTCCATGCGCGCGCCCTCGATGGCCGCGCTCAGCGCCAGCACCTTGGACTCGCCGCCGAACTCCCGGATGCGCTCCGCCAGGGTGTCGAACTGCTCCGCGGCGCTGCTCAAGCTCAACGCCTCGGCGTCAAGCCGCCGAGCGGCGCCGGCCAGCACATCCATCCTCGCGGCCAGCCGGTTGAGGGCGGCGCTTTGTTCTTCGGTCTCGAGCAGCCGCTGGTCGAGAGCGTCCCCCAGCCTTCCGAACCAGGGCCCGAGGGCCGTTGCCAGCGCCTGCTGCCCCTGGTCGGCTACCTGCAGGCCCCGCCTGAGCGCCGAAAGCGGCCTGGTCGTTGCCCGAACGAGCCAGATTCCCCCGATGAGCGCTGCCACCAGCACGCCGGCGGCCACCGCCCAGAGGCTCGCCCTCGCGTCCCGCTGGAGGCTCTCGGATGTCCGGCCGATAATGGCCTGCCGCTGGCTGATCACACGCCGCAGCGAGCCGACCGTGGAGGCCACCGCGCCGGCTTGGTGGGCCACTTCTCGCGCCTGCTCGCGGCTGATGACCACGACGCCGTTGGCCGAGCTATCCCCTTCCAGTGCGCCCCATTCCGTGAGCTGCTGCTGCAGGGTCTGGAGCTGGATCTCGACCTGTTGGAGGCTCTGGTCTTGCTGCTGCCAGGCGTCGTACAGGACGGAGAACGACTCGGTGATGTTACGCCCGACGCGCCCGCCGACCACAATCCCGCCGGCCACCGCCAGTGCCACCAGAATCAACGCCGTGGCCACGAACGGCCCGGTGATCCCTTTCCCGGACGACGGCGGCACGGCCAGGCTGCTCACCTGGGCCACACCCGGGGTCCGCCCGGCAGCGGGCTGCCCTGCTTCCTGCGACATCGGGCGTCCCTGCCCTTCCGAGAGCCCCTTGGCGGGGCCTCCGACATGACGCCGGGTTTTTCGACGTCAGGGCGGGCCTGACCTCTAAATCCCAGCCGAGGCGAAGTCTGGAGGCCACAGCGGCCCCTTCGTGAGCACCCTGGGGTCGATGAAGCCGTCGGGAAGCCACGCGGCCCAGTGCAGGTGAGGCCCGGTACTCAGGCCGGTGGCCCCTACCCTTCCGATGACCTCGCCCTTTCGCACCACCTGGCCCTCCCGGACCAGAATGGCCGACAGGTGCAGGTACGACGTGAACAGCCCCCACCCGTGGTCAAGGATGACGGTGTTGCCAGTGACCAGGTGGTCGCGTGCCAGCACGACCCGCCCGCCGTTGGCAGCCCGAACCGGCGTTCCTTCCGGCGCCGCGAGGTCAAGCCCGGAGTGGCGGCCCGTGACGCGGCCGTTCACCTCCCGGATCAGACCGTATTCGCTCGTGATGCGGATGGGGCCCTGGAGGGGCCAGATGAACGGGCCATCCCAGAGCGGCCGCTGACTCGGGTCGGAGCGGGCCTCGCGCACCTCCTCCGCCTCCCGCCGCCGCCGTGCCACGAGTTGCGGGTCCTCGGACCTGACGAGAGCCTCCTTGGACGCCGAAACCCTCAGGCGCTGGACGGGGAACGCCCGCGGCCGCACCACGACCGCCTGGCGGCCGACCTCCCCGGAAGGCGTTCGAACCACCACCCAGTACCGCCCCGGCTCCAGGTCGTAGGAGGCCGACAACAGCGCCACGGCCTGCCCGCCCGGGCCCTCGTAGAACCGGAAGGCCGTCCCGCCGAACTCTCCCGATAACTCCCGGGGCGATCCCTGCGCCAGCACCCGGAGAAACTCCCCGGGCTCCACCTCGGCCGGCCCCACCCGCACGGCGCCGGCCTGGGCGGGGGCACCCGGGTGTGCTGCGGCGGGGGCAGACGCTTTCACGGCCCCGGCCGCGGCGAGCCCGGTGAGCGCTCCCACCAGGGCGGCGCACGCTGCGGCATTCAGGAGAACCCCAGCCTTCCTCGCCGTGCGCGCCGAGCGCCCTCCACCCGGCGGACTCCCCGTCTTCCTCACCCTTTCACCCGGATCAGGTGTGTCACTGCCTCGACGTGCGCCGTGTGGGGAAACATGTCCACCGGCTGTACCGGCCCCCACCGGTAACGCGCGCCCTGCGCCGCCGCCTTCTCCATGAACTGGCGGAGATCCCGCGCCATCGTCGCCGGGCTGCAGGAAACGTACACGAAAAGGTCCGGGGGCGTCTTCGCCAGCGTTTCGACGACCCGCACATCGAGCCCTTTGCGCGGCGGATCGACCACCACCATCAGGGGTTCACCGGACGCCGCCGCTGCGGCCGCCTCCTGCGGCAGTACCTCCTCGACCAGACCCGCCACGAAACGGGCGTTGGGGATACCATTGAGCGAGGCGTTGGCCTGCGCGTCGGCCACCGCGTCCTTCACCTCTTCGACCCCTACCACCTCTCCAACCAGGTCGGCGGCCGAAAGCCCGATGCCTCCCACGCCGCAGTATAGGTCGAGCAGCCGGCCGGACGGGAGCGTCCGGCCCCGCTCCTCCTGGTAAGCCCGGATCCGCTCCCGCACCTCGCCGTACAGCACCCCGGCCTGTTCGGTGTTGACCTGGAAGAAGGCCGTCGCGTAAAGCCTCAGGCGCAAGTGGCCGACGCGTTCCTCGATCCAGTCCCGGCCCCACACCAGGCGGTTCTCACGTCCCAGGATGACGTTGGTGCGCCGGGGGTTGATGTTCTGCACAACGCCCACCAGCTCGGGCACCCGAGCCTTCACCCGGCGCGCCAGTTCATCAAGTACGCCTGGCGCCGGCAGCGGCTCGCCCGCGGTCACGACCACCAGGAGCCCCTCGCCGGTGGCGCGGCTGACCCTTGCCGTGACATGGCGCACCAGGCCGCGGCCCGTGGACTCGTCGTAGGGCGCAAGGCCAAGCTCCTCCAGGGCGTCCCGGGCTGCGGCGGCCAGGCGTACGTTCGTGGGGTGCTGCACCCGGCAGTCGAGGGCCGGCACCACCTCGTGGCTGCGGCGGCGGTAAAAGCCGATGGCAAGGCGCCCCGATGCATCCCTCGCCACCGGGTACTGCGCCTTGTTTCGATACTCCCACGGGCGCGCCATGCCCCGGACCGGCCGGACCAGGCCCGCGGCCTCGCGTACACCGCCGATGCGCTCCAGGGCATCCACCACGAGCTTCCGCCTGGCATCGAGTTGGGCCGGGTAGGCGAGCCCCATCAGCGGGCAGCCGCCGCACTCCTCGGCTACCGCGCACGGCACGGCGACCCGGTGCGGCGAGGGCCGCACCAGCCTTGAAAGGCGCGCCCTGGCGAAACGGCGGGCACGGTGCGTGATCTCGGCCTCGACCCGGTCCCCCGGCAGGCCGCCTTCTACGAACACCACGAAGTTGTCGGCGGTGCGCGCCACGCCGTCGCCGTTGGGATCGAGGCCCTCCACGTCCAGTTGGGTGCGCTGCCCCTCCCGGGGCGCGCCGGCCGGGGCGGCGGCGCCCGGCTGCGTCAACTTACCGCATCCCTCCGCGTCTCCTCGAACTTTCCCGCCCCGGTACTAAGGAGCCGAGCTAAAGCGTATCCATCCCAGCGGACGTGGACAATGGAGGGAAGCTTCGATGGTGCGAAGCCGGCGCCTGCTGGGACTTCCCGTCATCGATATCGAGAACGGCCGCTCCGTGGGCAGGGTGAGCCGGATCGTCCTGGACCCGAGGGCCAGGCGGGTCTCGGCCTTCGTGGTCGCCTCAGGGCGCTGGCCGGCCGAGGATCACGTCCTGGAGTGGGGCCACGCCCGGGGCGTAGGGCAGGCTGCCATTACTGTTCGCGGCAGCCACCTGCTGGCACGGCCCGCTGCCCTCCCGGAACTCCAGCCCCTGCTTCGCCGGCCCCTGCGGCTGTACGGCACCCGGGTGCTGACCGAGGACGGCGAGTTCCTGGGAACGGTGGAGGAACTCATCATTGACGCCCAGTCGGGCGAGGTCACGCAGATCATCCTGTCGCCGAACGGCCTGGCACAGCGGCTCCGGGGGCACCCCACGCTGGAAGCCGACGCGGTTCTCGTGATGGGCGAGGACGCCATGGTGGTGCGGGCCGGCACCCGCGCCCAGCCGCCGCGTTCTGCCCGGCCGAACGGCACGGCCGCGCCGGCCGGCGCCCAAGGTCAGGCCGGCCACCCGCCTGGTCCGGCAACCGCCGGCGATGGTTCCCACAGCCGGCAGGCGCCCGACCCCGGGTCAGCGTCGGGCTCTCACGTGGGAGGCCGGCTCCAGTACGCCGCCCGGCAGACCTGGCAGGCCCTGCGCCGCCTGGCCGCCGAGCGCCGCCCGCCGAGGGACGGCGTCCAGTAGGGGCTTTTCGGCGGCAACGAGCGCCACGCCGCTCCGAGCGACGGTGTTCAGGACCGTCAGCCCCGTGCGGCGCATCATGTCCTCCACCTCCATGGCGCTCAGCCGGTAGCAGCCGTGCCTGGGCTCCCCGGGCCCCACCACCCAATCGACGACCAGAAGCAGGCCGCCGGGCGCCAGGACCCGCACAACCTCGGCCACGACCCGTTCCGGGTCTGCCATGCAGTGCAGGCTGTAGGTGAAAGTGGCCACGTCGAAGCGGCCCGACCCCAGGACGGAAAGGTGGTGGGCGTCTTGCCGGACGCAGCCGACCAGGTCCTCCACCCCCAGCCGGTGCGCCTGCTCAAACGCTCGGGCAAACCCGGCGTCCGTGAGGTCCACCCCCACCACTGGCCGTCCGGTCGCCTCGGCAAGCCGCGCCGCCAGCGTCCCTTCGTAGCAGCCC
>JBFMCJ010000186.1 GCA_040754675.1 Bacillota bacterium | reverse complement strand
CACCATCGGGGACGTGAAGCGCCGGTTCGGGTGAAGCCTTGTCCTGTTTGCTCAAGGGACGGGGCCCGACTGCCGAGTATAGGTGTGGGTTTCACCGCACCGTCGGAGGTGATGGCGGCCGATGGAGCCGCCCAAGGAGATTTCCCCGGTAGGCCGTTCCATGCCGGTCGAGCCCGCAAGGCGGGTGGTGGCGCGGCAAGGGGCGGAGTCCGCGGCCTCCTCGGACAGCGTCACGTTGTCACAGGAAGGGCAGGAGCTTCTGGAGCTCCGGCGGCGCATCCAGGAGGCGCCAGATGTCCGGGAGGAGCTTGTCGGCAAGCTGCGCCGCGACATCGAGGAGGGCCGGTACCGCCCTTCGGCTGCCGAGATTGCCCGGCGGATGATCGGCGTGTTTCGCAGGCGAGAGCCGTAGGTAACACGGCCCTGTCTTCCCGCAGGGCGGTTGGGCCCCGGGCCTGGTTGCCGGGGCCGGGGAGGGCAGTCAAAGCGTGGAGTGGCATGAGCAGGCGCTACACCTGCTGGGCGAGCTGAAATCCGTCGGCGAACAGGCGCAGGGGGCCATCCTGCGGGGCGATGTGTCGGCGCTGCCGGTGCTCGTCCGGCGGGAAGCGGAGCTGGCCGGCAGCCTCAGCCGGCTCCTTGAGGAGGTGCCGGCGGCGGTGTCGGGCGGGGCGGCAGGCGACCCTTACGAAGAGCTGCGGCGCCAGGCCCGGGCGTGGCGCAGGCTTCACGAGCAAAACCGCATGCTCCTGGAACACGCGCATCAGACGGTGGTGGCCCTCATCGGGCTGTTGACAGGGGCCGGGATGGAGCCGAGCGGGTTGTACTCGGCCGATGGAATGCAGCGGCGGTCAGCGGCCGCAAGGCCGGGCGACGCGCTGCCCGCGGCGGCCGTGGATCAGAGGGTATAGGCTGTGAGGAGTACCTTTTTCGGCATTGAGCTCGCCAGGCGGGCGCTGTTCGCCCAGCAGCGCGCCATGGACGTGGCTTCCCACAACATCGCCAACGCCAACCGGCCCGAATACTCCCGCCAGCGCGCCGACATGGTGGCGACGGTCCCGTATGCGCCGCCCGGGATGGAGCCAGCGGGAGTCGCGGGCCAGGTGGGAACCGGCGTCTGGGTGCGGGAGATCACCCGCCTGCGCGATTCGTTTGTGGACGCCCGCATCCGGGGGCAGAACCAGCTCAGCGGGTACTGGCAGGTGCGCCGGGATGTCCTGGAGCAGATCGAGCGGGTCTTGAACGAGCCTTCCGACAACGGTCTGCGGGTTGCCTTCGACAGGTTCTGGGAGGCGCTGCAAGAGCTCAGCGTGACGCCGGACAGCAGGGCCGTGCGGGAGGTCGTCGTCCAGCGGGGCAAGGTGTTCACCGACTCGGTGCGGACCGTCTTCCAGCAACTGGAGGCCCTGCGGGTGGACCTGGACCGCACCCTTGAGCTGAAGGTGGATCGGCTCAACACCCTGGCGGGAAGGCTTGCCCAGATCAACCGGCAGATCGGCCAGATCTCGTCGAGCGGGCAGAACCCCAATGACCTGCTGGACGAGCGGGACGCCATCCTGGAGGAGATGTCCAGGCTTGCATCGGTAACCGTCACCATTCGCCCGCCGCAAAGCGGCTCCGTGGGGGGAGAGCAGGTGGCGGTCAGCATCGCCGGGCTGACGCTGGTGGATGGCCAGGTGGCGCACAAGCTGGTCATGGGGGGCAACGGCCCTCAGCGCACCGTTCACTGGGAGTCCGGCGCCGGACCCCAGGTGGCGTTCAGCGGTGGGGAGATTCAGGGCTACATCGAGATGCGCGACACCGAGATCCCTGGCCTCATGGGGGACCTGGATCGCTGGGTGAAAGCGCTCGGGCTTGCGTTCAACGAGCAGCACCAGGCCGGGTATGGGCTGGACGGCGTGACTGGCCGAGCGTTTTTCGAGTGGCCTCCAGATGGCGACAGCTGGGTCGCGGATGACTTTCAGGTCGTCTCGGGGCTGACCGCCGAGCAGGTTGCGGCCGCGGAGGAGCCGAACGCCCCTGGCGACAACAGGAACGCCTTAAGACTGGCTGCACTGCTCAAAACGACGCCTTTCGTCGACTCGGTACCCCCGGGGGGGCTGGACGTTGACCTGGGCGGGGTGACCCTGCCCGACTATTTCGCCTCCATGGTGGGCCGGCTCGGCGTTGACACCCAGGAAGCCCAGACGACGGCAGAAAACCAGGAGCTTCTCGTCAACCACCTGAAGGGTGTGCGGGAGTCGGTCTCGGGAGTCTCGCTCGACGAGGAGATGGCGGACCTCGTCCGCTTCGAGCACGCTTACGGTGCGGCGGCGCGGGCGATGACCGCCATGGACGAGGTTCTGGATACCCTAATCAACCGGACGGGGCTGGTAGGGCGCTAGACGTAGCAAGACGCCGACACCGTCCAGGGAGGGACGACGGATGCTGGTGCTGACCAGGAGGGTCGACGAAAGCATCATGATCGGCGACGAGATCCGCATCGTGGTGGTAGAGGTGCGGGGCGAGCAGGTGAAGCTCGGAATCGAAGCGCCCCGCTCCATTCCGGTACACCGGGAAGAGGTCTACCGGGAGATCCAGGAGGAGAACCGCAGGGCCGCGATGGCTGGTGCCGGCGATATCGACCAGTTCGGGGAAGCGCTGAAGCCTGAGACACCGCCGGCGCAGCACGGGGTACCGTTGCCGCCTGCGGAGAGGGGACGGGCTCTTGAGAATCAGCAGCCGCCAGATCGTTGACAACGTCCTGGTCAATCTGCAGCGAAACTACGCCCGGCTCGACCGCCTGCAGAACCACCTGTCCGCCGGCAAGGAGGTCATCTTTCCCTCGGATAACCCCGCCTCGGCCACCACCGCCATGCGACTGCACTCCGCCGTCCTGGAGAACCAGCAGTACCTGAAAAACGCGCAGTCGGCCGTCGGCTGGCTTGAAGCCACCGACTCGGCCCTGCAGGACATGGCGGCTACCCTGCACCGGGCACGGGAGTTGACAATTCAGGGGGCCAGGGGAGATCTCCCCGATGACGACCGTGAGGCCCTGGCTCGGGAGATGGATCAGCTCCTGCGCCACGCCGTGCAGGTGGCGAATACAACCCACGGTGGACGTTACGTTTTCGGCGGGACCGCAACGCAGGCGACTCCCTACGCTATTTCCGGTACGGACGCGGACGGTTATGTGACAGAGGTCTCATTCAGCGGAAACCCTGATCCGTTCTCCTACGAGGTCGGTGCGGGCGTTACCCAGGAGGTTAACATCTCGGGTGCGTCGGCGTTTGGCCATGATGGAATCCCCGGACCCATCACCACGGGCCTTTTCGCCACCCTGAGCCGAATCCGTGGGGATCTCAGCACCGGAAACGTTGCGCAGCTGTCCGGCCAGGATCTAACCGACCTCGATAATGCTCTCGACGATGTTCTCCAGGCCCTGGACCGGGTGGGTGCCAGGCAGGCCGGCTTCGAGCTGATCGTTCAACGCCTGCAGGGCCAGGAGGTCAACCTGCGGGACCTGCTCTCCAAGGCCGAAGATCTGGACGTTCCCAGGGCCATCATGGAACTGAAGATGCAGGAGAACGTCTACCGGCTGGCGCTGGCCTCGGGCGCCCGCATCATCCAGCCGACGCTGCTCGACTTCTTGCGGTAGTTCCGGCGGCGAGCCGCTGCCAGGTGGGGGTAAGGGGTTATGAAGATTGCGACCACGCGGTTCGGCGACATCGCGATCGACCCGGACCGCATCGTGACCTTCCCGCGCGGGTTCGTCGGCTTCCCGGCCTGGCGCCGGTTCGTGCTGCTGCCGCACCGCGACGCGAGCCCGTTCTGGATTCTCCAGTCGGTGGACGAGCCCGACCTCGCCTTCGTCGTCATCGATCCGCGCGACGCCTTGCCGGGCTATGTCGCCCGGGTCCCTGCGGCGCATCTCGCCGATGTGGGCATCGAAAGCGACGCGGACGTCGAACGTGCGGTGGTGCTGGCGCTGGTTACCCTGCGCGGCGACCCTCCCACCGCGACGGCCAACCTCAAGGCCCCGCTGGTGATTAACCCGTCCCGCCGTCTGGGGGTCCAGGTGATTCTGGACGGCAGCGCCTATGCCATTCGGCATCCGATCCTGCCGCAGGGGGCCACGCGGCTTTCGCCGCCGAGTCACGCCGTGTTGGTGACCACCTGAACAGTTTTTCAAGCCTCGGAGTGGGGGGCATGTCGGAGGACCGGCTCGGCGCCATTCACGAGGAGATCCTGCAGTTACTGATCCAGCGGGAGGCCAGCTACGCCCGGCCCCTCTCGTCGACCGAGCTTGGGCTTTTGCTGCGGGTGGCTCCCTCTTACATCCGGGAACAGGTCAGCCTGCTCAGGCGGCGTAAGCTGGTCAGCGTCCGGCGAGGCCGGGGAGGGGGCTACTACCTAAGCCGCGCCAACCTGGTGAGGCACCGGGCGGGGGTGCAGAGCCTGTAGGCCCCGAAGGGCACGCTGGCACTCAAGGAATCCCGTGCCATGGTGTCGAACTCGCCTTAAACGCTAGGTGCCAGCGTCGCCTGCGCGCCGCGGAATATGTAAAGTCACGTTCGCTTGAGAAGGGGCGGTACCGGCCATGATGGACAGCGCCCTTGGAGCTTCCCCTGCGGGGCAGGCAGGAGCGTCAGCCGTTGCCGTCGGCACGAGGGAAAGGGAAAAAGAACGGGGCCGTCCCGAGAAGGAGCGCCAGCTCGTGGTCTTCCAGCTGGCCAAGGAGGTCTACGGCCTCGACATCAACTGGGTACGGGAGATCATCACGGTTCAGGACATCACCCGCGTTCCCGGGGCGCCCGACTTCGTGGAAGGCGTCATCAACCTGCGCGGCCACGTGATTCCCGTCATCGATCTTCGCAAGCGGTTCGGCCTCGAGGCCTCCGTGGATCCGCGCCGCACCCGGATCATGGTGGTGGACGTGCCGCCGCACACCCTCGGGCTGGTGGTCGATGCGGTCACCGAGGTGCTGCGCATTCCCGAGAGCGTCGTGGAAGGTGCCGGCAACGTGCTGGCAGGGATCGACGTCGCCTTCATTTCCGGCGTGGCAAAGCTGGAGCGCCGCCTGGTGATCCTCCTCGACCTGGAGCGGCTGCTTCAGGCCAGCGAGATGAAGGCCCTTGAGCAGGTCCACGCAACGGTTGAGGCCGACGAGAGCCCGGCCTCGGTGGAGGCGTCTTCTGACGATGGAACGGATACTGAGTCAGCAGGAAATTGACGAACTCATCCGGGATCTGGCCGCCGAACAATCGGGCCAGGCAGAGGCACCCTCCCCGGTCGTTGCCGTCGAAGCCGCCGGGGAGGTTGCGCCTTATGACTTCCGCAGGCCCTCCAAGTTCTCCCGCGACCAGCTGCGTTCGCTGGAGCGCATCCACCAGCAGTTTGGCAGGCTCCTGGGGATCATGCTGGGGGCACGGCTTCGCACCGACCTGGCGGCCCGGGTCGTCTCGGTTCAGCAGTTGACCTACGGGGAGTTCATCCGGTCGGTGCCCAACCCCTCGCTCTTGGGGGTGTTCGACTTCGGCCAGGCGGGCGACCGCATCGTCCTGGAGCTGAGCCTGGATCTGGCGTTCAACATCTACGAACGGCTGGCCGGCGGCTCCGGGTCGGCCCACGTGGGGCACCGGGAGCCCACGGACATCGAACTCCAGGTTCTTCGGCGCCAGGTGCTCGGCATCATCGGGGACGCCTACCGGCAGGCGTGGGGAGCGTTTTTGCCGCTCGCCATCGAGCTCAGGGACGTGGAGATCAACCCCACCTACATCAACCTGGTGCTGGACCAGGACATCATCCTGTGGATATCGCTGGAGGCCGAGATGACGGAGACGCGCGACACCCTCAACCTCTGTCTTCCTTACTCGGCGCTGGAGCCGCTCCTGCCGAAGCTCTCCAACGAGTACCTGCTGCGGGCGCAGGGTAAGCCGCACTCCCAGGACAGGGAACGCCTGCACCGGCTGCTGCGGGACACCATGGTACCCGTCCAGGCCGTCCTCGGAACCGCCGACCTGGAGATTCGGGAGTTGATGGAACTGAAGGTGGGCGACGTGCTGATTCTCGATACGGGCATTCATGAAGAGATCAAGCTCTACGTGGCCAACCGGCCAAAGTTTCGGGGCCGGGCCGGGCGCGTGGGCCACCGCCTGGCCGTCCGCCTGACGGGCGCAGCACACGAGGCGTCCGCCGAGCTCGAAGAAGAAGCGCCCGACGCCACGGGCGGACAGGCTGCCGGTTCGGAGCGGCCCGCAGCTGCGGGTGCGGCTGCAGCGGCGGCCCCGGACGCGAGGAGGTAGCGTGGCGTGCCTCCCGCGCAACTTCGCCTCTCCCCGGAACAGCAGGATGCCCTGTGCAGGGTCGCGGCCGCTGCCATGAAGGCGTCGGGCGAGGTGCTGTCGGACCTCATCCTGCACACGGTCGAACTGGGCGAACCGCAGCTCTCGGGCGCGACCTGGGAAGAACTGGCGTCCCAGGTGTCCGAGCCCGTCGTCGTGGTGCGCGTCGAATACACGGCGGGGGTCGAGGGCAGCAACCTGCTCGTCATGCGGCCCTCGGACGCCGCCCGGGTGGCCGCCATGATGATGGGGGAAGACCCGCCGCAGGACGACAACCTGGACGAGCTTCACCTGAGCGCCGTCTCCGAGGCCATGAACCAGATGATCGGAGCGTCGGCCACGGCACTCTCCGATCTGTTCGGGCGGGCGATCACCATCAGCCCGCCGGCCACGGTCCTCAAGCCGCTGGCGCCAGACGGGATGCCGCTCCTGCCGGGGGGTGAGGAGGGCACTGAACTCGTCCAGATCGCTTTCCCGATACGGATTTCCGATGATGTGTCGAGTCCTATCGAAAGCCGGATCCTGCACCTTTTCCCGGGAGACTTCGCCCGGTCGCTCAGCGACGAATACCTGGCGTTGAAGCACCAGCCCGTGGCGGCAGGGGTTGCATCCGCAAATCCGGGCCCGGCAAAGGCGGCCGGGGCTCCTGCCACGGGCGGGGGCGAGGCCTCCACGAGACCGGCGGCCCGGCCTGCTTCTCCGGCACCGGCCGCGGCCTCCTCTGCCTCAGTGGGGTCAGACTGGGAACCCGAGCCGCTCGAGGCGGCCCCGCCGGAGCCCGAGGACCGCATCTCCTTCGAACTGCTGAAGCGCATCACCGTACCGGTTACCGTGCGGCTGGGCCAGGCCCAGCTGTCCCTGCAGGACGTGCTCAGCCTGACCCGCGGTGCCATTGTCCCCCTGGACGCTGCCGACGGGCAGCCGGTGGACGTGCTCATTTCCGGGACGCTGGTGGCGCGGGGCGAAGTGGTGGTCGTGCGGGAACGGTTCGGGGTCCGCATCACGGAACTCATCCGGCCGGATCTGCTGCCGGGTTCTGCGGAGGCTTGAGCAGGAGGAGGTCTTCCTGTCGTGGCGACGGCCGAGGCGTCAGAACTGCGCTCTCTCTTCGTGGACGAGGCCCGGGAGTACATCCAGCTGCTCAACCAGGGGCTTTTGCAGCTGGAATCGGCTCCCCAGGAGGCGGCCGTGCTGCACGAGCTTTTCCGCGCCGTGCACAGCCTCAAGGGTATGGCGGGGACCATGGGCTACCAGTCGATGGTGGAACTGGCCCATGCGGTGGAGTCGGTTTTCGACGAGTTGCGCTCCGAAACAGGGACCATCTCCCCGACGCCC
>JBFMCJ010000185.1 GCA_040754675.1 Bacillota bacterium | reverse complement strand
GGGAGGTCTTCGCCCGGGTCGGCCTCCACTCGCTGGTCCCGACGGGTAGACAGAAAGCTTCGGCCTGAAACGACAGCAAATGGCTTCATAACGGCAAATCGGGCGACTTCAAGTTGAGCAACTTCGGTCTAGGCCGTTTTGCGCGATGACCCGAGCGTACCACCGGCCGCTCTTCTTGATGGTGCGCTCCTGGGTCTCGAAGTCGACCCGCACGATGCCGAAGCGCTTGCTGTACCCCAGGGCCCACTCGAAGTTGTCCAGGAGCGACCAGATGAAGTAGCCGCCGAGCCTCACTCCGTCTTGGATGGCGCGATGCGCCTGGTGGAAGTGCCGGCGCAAGTAGTCGAGGCGCTCGTCGTCAGCGACCTGGCCCGTCTCATCCGGGCGATCCTCGAAGGCGGCGCCGTTTTCCGTCACGAAGAGCAGGGGGTTGCCGTAAGCCTCCCGGATCCAGGTGAGCGTCTCATACAGGCCCTCCGGGTACACCTCCCAGCCCATCGCGGTGTGGAGCCCGGGCTGGGGGATGGTCCGGGTGTGGAGAAGCCCGGCGCCCGGCTCGTGAGCGACCACGGCGCGGCTGTAGTAGTTGACGCCGACGAAGTCGATGGGCGTGGCCATTTCCCGGAAATCCTCATCCACCACCCGGGGCCAGGCGCTGCCAAGCCAGGCCGTCAGGAGTTCGGGGTAACGGCCCAGGAAGATGGGGTCGAGGAAGAGCCGGTTGTGGTAGGCGTGAGAACGTTCGGCGGCAGCCCGGTCGGCTTGCGACGCGCTGGCCGGATGCTGGGGCCCGAGGTTCACCGTGATGCCGATCTGGCCGCCCCGCACGTTGCGGGCACGAAAGGCCTGGACGGCCCGGCCGTGCGCCAGCAGCAGGTGGTGCGCCGCCCGCAGCCCCGCCCACAGGTCCCGCATCCCCGGTGCGTGCACCCCGGCGATGTAGCCGAGGTGCGCCACGCACCAGGGCTCGTTCAGCGTGATCCAGTGGCGCACACGGTCGCCCAGGCGGTCGAAGAGGGCGGCGGCGTAATCGGCAAACCAGCCGGCGACGTCCCGGTTGGCCCAGCCGCCCATGTCCTGCAGCGTTGCCGGGAGATCCCAGTGGTAGAGCGTCACGAAGGGGACGATGCCCGCTTCGAGCAGCGCATCCACCAGGCGTTCGTAGAAGGCGAGGCCGGCAGCGTTGACCGCCCCGCGTCCCTCCGGTAGGATGCGCGGCCAGGCGACCGAAAAGCGGTACGCCTTCAGCCCCAGTTCCCGCATGAGGGCCACGTCTTCCCGCCAGCGCCGGTAGTGGTCGCAGGCGATGTCGCCCGTCTCGCCCCGCTCCACGTTGCCCGGCGTGTGCGAAAAGCGGTGCCAGATGGAGACCCCCGCCGCGTCGGCGAGCGGCGAGCCTTCGATCTGGTACGACGCGGTCGCGCAGCCCCACAAAAACCCCTCCGGAAAGCGCTGCACCCGGCTCACTCCCCTTCACTGTCACGCGCTGCGTAGACCCGCACGTAGTCCACCAGCATGGTCTGCGGAAACGTTGTCGTGTCGTCCGGGTACCCGGGCCATTGCCCGCCCACAGCCACGTTGAGGATCAAGAAAAAGGGGCGGTCGAAGACCCAGGGCGTCCCCTGGGGAATGTCGGCGGACGTAACCGTGAAATAGTGCGTCTCGTCCACGTACCAACGAATCTCGCCGGGCTCCCATTCGACGGCGAAGACGTGAAAGGCGTCGGCAAACGCCCGTGCGCCGGGAAGCGTGTAGCTTCCCCCGATGCCGCGCGCACCGGAATAGCCGGGCCCGTGGATGGTTCCGTAAACGGTCGCCGCTTCACGACCGATGTTCTCCATGACGTCGATCTCGCCGCACGCAGGCCAACCGAGCTGGTCGATGTTGGCGCCCAGCATCCAAAAGGCCGGCCAGATCCCCTGGCCGCGGGGGAGCTGGACGCGGGCCTCGATACGCCCGTGGCGCACCTCGAACTTCCCTCGGGTGTTGATGCGGGCGGAGGTGTAGCGGCACGGCCCGTAGTAGCAGCGGAACCGCCCGGCTTCCAGCTCCCTGGCGGTGATAGCGAGGTGTCCTCGGCCGTCGAGCGCCAGGTTTTCCGGCTCCGCCGTGTAATACTGCCGTTCCCGGTTGCCCCAGCCCGGCAGGCTGTCTTCGCTCCCATCGCCGATTTGCGGGGTCCACTTTTGGGGGTCGGGGGCGGCGCCGGCGTTCCCGTCGAACTCGTCGCTCCAGATGAGCACCCACCGGCTCGGATCCGGCCCGGGAGAGGACGGGGCCCCCGAGGCCACGGCTCCTGCTCCGGATACCGCCCCGGCGCCCGGCCCGCAGGCCATGGCCCCTGTCAGCACGGCCAACAGGAGGGCTCCCGCTCCCGGCGATCGCAGAGCCGCGTGCATGGGGGTATCCTGGACGGCGGCGTCGCGCACGGAAGCCTCACCCCTTCACGGCGCCCGCCGTCAGACCCTCGATGATGCGGCTCGACCCGGCGGCAAAGGCCACCAGGAGGGGCAGCACGCTGAGGGCCGTGCCCAGCATGAGGGCACCCCAGTCGGTCGAGATGAGCCCCTGCAGCGACCTCAGCGCCAGCGGGAGCGTGTAAGCCTCTCGCTGCTTGAGGACGATGAGGGCGCCCATGAAGTTGTTCCACTGCCCGACGAAGGTGATGATGCCGAGGGTGCCGAGCGCCGGCTTGATCAGGGGCAGCGCCACGTTCCGGTAGAGGCGAAACTCGCTCAGGCCGTCGATGCGCCCGGCATCCAGCAGGTCGGTGGGCACGGCGCTGGCGATGTACTGGCGCATGAGGAAGATGCCGAAGGCCGACGCCATCCCCGGCACGTACAGCGCCCTGGGCAGATTGAGCCAGCCGAGCCACTTCACGATGAGGTAGTACGGGATAATCCCGAGCAGCCCCGGAATCATGAGCGTCGCCAGCAGAAAGCCGAACAGCGCGTCCCGGCCCTTGAAGTCGTACATGGCGAACCCAAACCCCGCCAGGCTGCAGAAAAACAGCGTGGATGCGGTGGCCAGGAGGGCCGTGTAGAGGCTGTTCCAGGCGTTGCGCCAGAACGGCACCGCCTCGAGAAGCCGGGCATAATTGGCCGAAGCGTCATCGCTGAACCACATGGGCGGCGGCGCCCGGAAGATGGTCGACCGGTCATGGGTGGCCAGCACGAACATCCAGTAAAACGGAAAGGCGGTCAGGAGCGCCATCGAAACGAGCAGGACGTAGATCAGCACCTTTGCCGGCCACGATCGAACTTTTCGCATCCCCGCCACCCCGCTTCACCCTTCCCGGCGCTGCAGGCCGCCGCGGCCGATCAGCCGGAAGTTGACCGCTGACATGATGCCGATCACCAAAAACAGCACCCACGACATCGCGGCCGCCGAGCCCATGTACAGCCACTCGAAGCCCGTGCGGTAAAGGTACAGGGCGACCGTCAGCCCCGCCTCGCTCGTCCCGCCGGTGCCTCCGGTGAGGATGTACGGCTCGTCGAAAAGCTGCATGTTGCCGATGATGGTGAGCGTCACCGCAAAGAATATGATGGGCTTGAGCAGGGGCACGGTGATCCAGCGGAACTGCTGGTATATCCCCGCGCCGTCCACCATGGCCGCCTCGTAAAGCTCCCGGGGAATGGTCTGCAACCCTGCCAGGTAAAGCACCGTGTTCCAGCCGAACCAGCGCCACACAACGAGCATCGCGATGGCCGGCTTGATGTAGGCGGCCCGTCCGAGCCAGTTCACGGGAAGCTCCAGCTTGAGGGCGTCGAACAGCCACCCGAAGCCGGCGTGCTGTTCAAGCCACACCAGCGCCGCATTCAGCGCCCCGTACTGCGTGCCGTAAATGGTGGTGAAGATCATGCTCACTGCGACCGTCGAGGTGATGTAGGGCATGAAATAGGACGAACTGAACAGGTTTCGCAGCCGCACCAGCCCTGAGTTGAGGATGAAGGCCAGCGGAATGGCGATGACGTGCTGCGGCAGACCCGAAATGGCCAGCAGCACCACGGTGTTCCAGAGGGACTTCCAGAACCACGGGTCGCTCAGCAAAAACGTGTAGTTCTCGAGCCCCACCCGTGTCATGGTGCCCAGGCCGCCGACGGCGTTCCAACTGTGGAACGACAGGTAGAACGAGAACGCGATGGGGTACAGCCCGAAGATGGCAAACAGCACGAAAAACGGGCTGATGAACAGGTACGGCGCGGCCCGGCGCTGCCAGCGGGACCAGCTCACCCGGCCACGCCCGGCGCGCGGTGCCGGGCCGGCGGCAGCACGGGGAGGGGCGGCCGGGGCCGGGTAGCCGGCCGGCCCGGACCCCTGTGCGGAAAGCCCGCCCGCCTCGCTACCCGGCCGCCGTACGGTTTTCACCGGCGCACCCGCCGCTCGATGAGTTGCCTGGCCTCGGTCAGGGCCTGTTTGACGTCCTTCCCCTCGTCCAGCACCTGGGCGAGCGCCGACCCCACGATCTCCGAGGCGACGGGGTCACCCGGGTGGATGACGGTGACGCGGACGGTGCGCGCGACGTCGGCCCACATCCGGCGCGCTTTCTGCCCGCCGAGGAACGGCATGGGCTCGTCGAACATGGGGTCATCCAGCGCCGCCAGAAGCGCCGGGAACGCGTTGGTGGTCTTGAACGCCAGCAGCTGGATGTCGCGGCGGGTCGTCAGGAACTGCACGAGCTTCCACGCATCCGCCTTGTTCTTCGACTGCTCGGGGATGGCGTAGAACGACCCGCCCCAGCTCACGAACATGTTCTCGGGCAAATTGCGCGCGCCCCACTTGCCCGCGGTGTCGGGGGCCATCCAGTTCTGCAGGTGGCCGGCAAGCCATGCGCCGGACAGCTCCACGGCCACGGTGCCGCGCTTGAACGCCTCGTACCACTCGTTGCTCCACGCGCCGATACGGGCGTCCAGCCCGGCGCGGCGCACCTGCTGGGCCGTGGTGAACGCCTTGACAAAGCGCGGGCCGTCCACCACCGGGCGGCCCTTCACGTCGAAGTAGACCCCTTCGCCCTCGGGGATGTCGCCACGGTACATGGCGTCGGCGATGGTGGAGGCGGCCGCAATCAGGAAGACGTCCGGCTTGCCGTCGCCGCTCGTGTCCCGGGTCACCTTGCGCCCGAGGGCCACGAGGTCGTCCCAGGTCGCCACCCCGTTGATGTCAAGCCCGGCGGCCTGGAGCACGTCCCGCCGGTAGAACATCGTGCCGGGGCCGGTGTCCGTCGGCATGGCGACGATTCGCCCGTCGGCCGTGTTCGCCTGGCCCCACGCGTACGGCACGAACAGGTTGCGGTACTGACCTGCGTTGAAGGGCGGCTTGCTGAGGTCGGTGAGGCCGCCTTCGAGCGCGAAGCGCCCCAGGAACCCGATTTCGACGGCGACCACGTCAGGGGCACCCGAGCCGGTCGCCAGCGCCGTCAAGAGCGCATTGTGGTGGTCGCCGTAGCCGAGCACCTGAAGCTTGACCTCGATGTCAGGGTACACTTTGTTGAACTCGGGGATGACCTTCTTGATCACCGAGTCCAGGTCCGGAAACACGCCAATGGTAATCGTGCTGCCCGCAGAGGCCGAAGCTCCGAAGGCGAGCCACAGCGCCGCCACGAGAAGACCGGCCCAAAGCCGGCCCAACGCTCTAAACCCCCGTATCATCGGCCGTCAACCCCTCTCTCCGGCTTCACGCGGACTGACGAACGACCAACCGGGTTTCCAGGACCACGCGAGGGGCGGGCACCTCCCCTCCTTCGATCATGTTCACGGCCATCCGCACCGCGAGCGCTCCCATCTCGGTCATGGGCTGTGCCACCGTGGTGAGCGGCGGCAGGGTCGCCTGGGCCATTGGAATGTCGTCGAACCCCATGACCGCAGTATCGCCGGGCACGGAGAGGCCTGCTTCGTGGAGCGCGTGCAGGACGCCGAACGCCATCAGGTCGTTGGAGCAAAACCACACGTCCGGAAGAGTGCGGCGCTGTTCGAGCCACTCCCGCACGGCACGATAGCCCGAAGGGGTGAGAAAGTCTCCGTGGACGACGAAGGCCGGGTCGTAACCTACGCCGGCCTCTTCGAGGGCGAGGCGGTAGCCCCGCAGGCGGTCGACGGCAGACTGGATGGAGAGTTCGCCGGTGATGAACGCGATGCGCCGGTAGCCCTTCTGGATGAGGTAGCGGGTGGCCTCCATGGCCCCCTTGAGGTTATCCACAGCGATGTGGGGAAAGCGGCTGCCCTGGCTGCGGTGGTCCACCACGACGACGGGCGGGACGCCATCCACGTTCCTTTCGAGGAGTGAAAGGGGCCCGGCGTGGCGCGGGGTCATGATGACGAGCCCCTGGCACTGACCGGCCTCGAGCGCCCTGCGGATCACCTCGTCGTGGCCGCGGCCTGCCGTGGTGTAGAGAACGAGGCCGTAGCCGCGTCGGTACGCCTCAGCTTCAACGCCCTTGAGCACCTCAACGTAGAACCCGGTGCTCACGTCGGGGACGATGAGACCCAAAAGCCCGCTGAGGCGGGTGCGGGCGGCCTTTGTGAGCGCTTCCAGCTTGAGCGACGCCGACAGCCGCACCTCGTCGGGGGTGGAACCCAGCGCAGCGATGGCCTCGTGGACCCGGCGGCGCGCCTCCTCACTGACGCCGGCCTGGTCGCGCAGAACGCGGGAAACCGTCGAGGGGCTGACGCCCGCCGCCCGCGCGATGGCGCGCACCGTGGGGGAAGTTGCTTGCGTCGTTTCGCCGCCGGGCTGGCTGTCCAAGGCCTGTTTCCCCGCCCCCCTGGCAAGCCCTATTTGACACGTTGCCGGGACGTTCCTGCAACGTTTCACAACCTTACCCACCGGGCGGTATCGCTATAAGGCTCCCGCACGCCGGCGCCCGGATCGGCGCGGGTGAGTGTCTCCCACGGCCCGCCCAGTTGTGCGATACCCGAGGCAAAGGGGAGCGCCCGGGCAGGATGACTGACATACACGTCCCGCGAGGACGTCAGGAGCTACCGGTGCGCAAGCGGCCTCACAACCGGGAGGGCGGCTACGCTTCGCGGCGCCCGGCGCCTCCCGTCGAACCGGCGATCATGCGGAGGAGGTCCTGCGCCTCCATGCCCCGGAAATCATCCACCACGCGTGCAGCACCCGCCTCCTTGAGCCTCTCGGGCGGCTCGGAGGTGGCCACCCCCAGGCAGACCGCTCCCGCCGCCACCGCTGCCCGCACCCCCGGCAGCGAATCTTCGACGACGACGGCCCGCGCAGGCGAGACCCCCAGGGCCTGAGCCGCTTTGAGGAAGATGGCCGGGTTGGGCTTGGCCTCCGTCACGTCCTGCCCGGTGACGACCGCGTCGAAGGCGCCCACCAGGCCCAGGTGGTGCAGGATGGCGCCGACGTTCTCCGGAGGCCCTGACGTTGCCAGCGCGAGGGCCACCCGGTGGCGGGCGAGGTCCCTCACCAGATCCTGAACGCCGGGCACCGGTTGGAGCACCGGCACGTAGCGCTCGCGGTAAAGGGCTTCCTTGCGCCGGGAAAGCTCGGCGCGCTCGTGTTCGCTGAACCGGCCCGGGAACAGCGCTTCCAGGGCCTCCTCGTTCTTGCGCCCCGAGAACTCCCGGCGGAACATCTCCTCGGTGATAACGATCCCGCTCTCCCGGCTGAAGTCCTGCCAGGCCTTGAAGTGAGCGGGGTTGCTGATGACCAGCACCCCGTCCATGTCGAAG
>JBFMCJ010000184.1 GCA_040754675.1 Bacillota bacterium | reverse complement strand
CTGCCGCACGGGCGCTTTGCGACGGCGGGCGGTCTGCGCGGCTTGCCGCGTTTGGCCCTTTGGACGATCCTGCCTCGCCGGCTCCTCACCCGCCAGTGACACGCGTCTCGGCGGGGCTGGGACGAATGTCATCCATGCGGGACAATATCTACCCCTGAGGCCGCCTTCCCGTCATTTGCCCGGCAAGCTCATCCCGAGGGCCTGCTCGCGTACCTTCCCGCACCGTTGCTGCGACCTCACGGCTGGGGACCCCGGCAGAGATGACCAACCTACCCTGCCGGCCGGCACCTTCGCGGAGATCAACGCGCGGGCCGCGCCATCCAGCGCAGGCGAACCCATCTCACACCGGTATCGCCGGGGGCGGCCAATGCGCTGGTGGGGCGTTCGAGCTGCGACGCCGAGAAACAGGTGGACGGATGGACCTCACGTGGGCCGGACGTCTTCCGGCGCGAACACCCTCACTCCTCCGGGGCGTTCCCGGGTTCTTCGAGGTGCGAGGCCATCGCAGTCAGGTATTCGGTAAACTGGACAAGCTCTTTGCGAAGGCCATCATAGAGGGCCGGGAGAGCCTTCACGAGGGACCCCATGCGGCTCCATTCCAGTCGGTGGCCGTACACGTTACGGAAGACGCGCCTAAACGATAGGTAGTCCTCCAACCACTTGGTGCTTTCCTTGGACACCACCGCCGGCCGGACACCCGGGATCTCCGCCGCCATGCTGCGTAAAAGCCGCGTATGCCAGCCCTTGCCCGCAGGCAACGAACCATTGAGGTCCTGAACGATGGCCTCAAACACATCCTCAACAGCCGTGTAAAAATCGTGCAGGATGCTCCCGAAAGCGCGCACGCACCATCGTTGGGGTGAAGATCCCGTCGGCAGAGATGCAAGAGCTTCCGTGGCCTCACCCACAATGGTGTCGAGTTGCTCAATCAGTACGCTGATATCACCGGCCAAGCGGCGAAGGGTTCCCGGCTCGACTTCCCTTGCCAAGCAGCACCCCTTCCCTCAGGATGGACTCCCGCAGTGTTGGAGGCACCGCGTCCACATCCACGAGGTCGACATCGAAACTGGAAGCCATCATGATCCGCCCGTACGCTCGAAAGAACAGACCCGGAGGAACGCCCCTCGCCGCCAGGTCGATGTCCGAATCGGCCCGGAACCGCCGGGTCGCCCCGGCTTCTGGCCGCTCCAGCGCCAGCGAGCCAAACACCCACACCTCGGTCGCGCCAAACTCCGCGATGAGGATCCGGGCAAGGCGGCGAGCCTCCGACCAAGCCCGCTCCACCCGGCGCCGGCGGCGGGCTTCTTCAGCCTGCAACCGGCTTCGCCAGGCGGCTACGTAGGCCCTCATCTGGGTTTCGTCGGGTAAGGGCGTCACAGACCGCCTCCCCCTCGCTGACCGTGCCCGCGCGCGCATTTTAACATGCTCAGACCGGGTGAGGCCGGAGCGTGACGGCGAGCGTGGCCGCGCGCTAGTCTCCTCACTGCGTGACGGGGGCCAACGCGCCCGACGATGCGAAGATCGAGGCGATGCTGGAGGACCCACACCAAAACGGCCACCGACCCGGCGAGGTGCTGGGCGGTCCGGCGTACTTCGGCGTGGCGCACCAAAAGCGCCAGGCCGAAGCGGGCACGGTGATCGTGGCCAGGGCGCCTCCGGCGGTCAACCGGGAGGGGCCCTTCGCCCGGGAAAGCGCAGGCTCTTGCAAGGCGGGTGCAAGGCCCTTGCAAGGCGGTCGCAAACATTTCGCAACGGCCCGGCCGCACACTATCTGTATGTAAAACATTTGGGTCCACCCTGCCCGGCAGGAGAGCCGCTTGCCCACTGGTTGGGGAGGTTGGCTGTCCGGCGAACGCCCGCAGGGCGGCGACCCAGGCGGAAAGCCGGTGGGTTTTCCCAACTGACGCGGGTACATCCGGGCACCGGGCCCGCCGTTCACGGTTGTGCGGTCACGAAGAGGTACTGAACCGCTTTTTCTACTCTCTTTGCAGCTAGCGCCCATCCTCCGGTCGGCAACTCCAGCCCGCAGCAAGCGGCGCGCACCCCGCAAGAAGTGTACTCTGGCTTCACCCATCGCAGCTTGGTAGTGGCCCACGACCGGACGCCGCCAGCGAGAACGCATGTCAGCTACGCGAGCAATGCCGGGGCACGAGATGCTCCGGCAGGGGGGAGGGCCGGCGTGCATATCCCGGACGGACTGCTAGATCCTGGGACCTGCGGGATCAGCGCGGCGACCAGCCTCGGGGTCCTAGCGTGGAGCCTGCGCCAGGCACACTCGCAGCGGGAGAGGTGGGATTCGGCACACCTTGGTGCGCTGGCAGCTCTGCTGTTCTCGGTCCAACTGGTTGACGTGCCCATCGCAGGGGGAACCTCCGGGCACCTCCTTGGCGCCGGTTTGGCAGCGCTTTTGTTGGGCCCCTGGGCGGCTACGCTGGTCATGAGCACCGTCTTGTTCATCCAGTGTCTACTCTTTCAAGACGGCGGGCTGACCGCGTTGGGTGCCAACGTGCTCAACATGGCAATCGTCGGCGTCTGGGCGGGGTGGCTTGCCGCGAAGGGCTTGACAAGGATGCAGCTTGACCGTTTGGGCGCTGCGCAGGGATTCGTGGCGGGATGGGCTTCGATGGTAGCGGCGGCCTTCATGGTCGCCCTTGAGCTGGCGTGGGCGGGTGCCGTTCCTATACGCATCGCCTTTCCGGCCATGCTGGGGTGGCATGCCCTCATCGGTATCGGTGAAGGGGTCATCACGATGGCGGTCTTCCCGGCCTTGCGCCGCCAGCTGGCCCGGGAACCGGGAAGGCTGCAAGCCGCTGGGTAGTCAGGGGAGATCGTTGGAGCACCCTGGAGGAGGGTGGTGAGCGGGCGTGCGCCCGGCTTCCCGGTCGAGCGGCTGGCGAGGTGCTGCCGTCGTGTTAGGGCTAGCGGCGGGGCTTGCCGCAGTACTCGCCCCCTTCAGTTGCGACTGGCCGGACGGGCTTGAACGGGTGCTGCGCGACCACGCAACTGCGGTGGCGGAAGGCGGTGAGTGGGCGGCACCGTTTGCCGGGTACAGCCTGCCACTGACGATATCGGAGGGCCTGGCAACTGCTGGGGCCGGCTTGGTTGGGGTGGTGGCGGCGTTCGTGGCGGCTGCAGGCATCGCATGCGCGCTGGGCTTAGGAAGCCCACCGAGGGACCCACGACGCAAGCGGTCTTAAACAGGCCGAAGGTATCGGGGTCGCCAATCGGGGCGTGCCAGGTAAAGGGGGTGTGCCCGTGGCGATGACCTTTCTGGAGTGTCGGATGGCAAGGGGCTTGGGCCGACGCGATTTCCTTCGGTTCTGCGCGGCGGCGGCCGCCTGGATGGGGCTCGACCAGGCAGTGGTGCCAACCATCGCTCGGGCGCTGGCGACCAAGCCCCGGCCACCGGTCATCTGGCGCCACTTCCAGGAGTGCACGGGGTGTACCGAGACGCTGCTGCGTTCGGTCGAGCCAAGCGTTGCCGACCTCATCTTAGACCTCGTCTCCCTGGAGTACCATGAGACGCTGTTGGCCTGCGCCGGGCGCCAGGCCGAGGCCCTGGCTGCGCAGGCCGTGCAACGGTACGCCGGAGAGTACCTGCTGTGCGTCGAGGGCAGCCTCCCCAGCGAGGAGACCCACTGCCTGGTGGGCGGGCGGAGGGCGCGAGCCGTCCTGGAGGAGGAAGCGGCCGGTGCCCGTGCCGTCCTGGCGGTCGGAAGCTGCGCGAGCTGGGGTGGCGTGCAGGGCTGCCGGCCGAATCCGACCGGGGCCCGGGGGGTCCCGGACGTTCTCGGAGGTCGGCCGGTCGTGCGCGTGCCGGGCTGCCCGCCCGTCCCCGAGGTGCTGGCCGGTGTCCTGGTGTACCTTGTCACGTTCGGGACGCTTCCACCGCTGGATGAGAAGGGGCGGCCGAGTGCTTTCTTTGCACAGACCGTCCATGAGCAGTGTCCTCGGCGGGGGCACTTCGAGGAGGGGCGTTTCGCCGAGTCGTTCGGGGACGACGGATATCGCTCGGGATGGTGCCTGTATCCTTTGGGGTGCAGAGGACTGGCCACGTACAACGCCTGCACCCGCCTGCGGTGGAACGCAGGCGTCAGCTCCTGCGTCCAGGCGGGCCATCCATGTCTTGGGTGCGCCAACCTCCCTGGCTCTTGGGACGAGGCTCCTCTTTATGTGGCTGCCCCCGGCACGCTGCCGGAGAGCGCGAGCTGCCGCCGGCCAGCCGCACCCTTGACTGTGGCAAGGAGGGGGTAGAGGCCGTTGGCCAGGCTTGTGGTTGACCCGGTGACGCGCATCGAAGGGCGGCTTCGCATCGAGGCCCGCCTCGACGGCGGACAGGTGCGGGAGGCTTTCAGTTCTGGTACCATGGTGCGGGCCCTGGAGATCGTGTTGCGGGGCCGGGACCCGCGGGAGGCTTGGGCCCTCGCCCAGCGCATCTGTGGGGTCTGCACGACCGTGCATGCGCTGGCCTCCGTGCGGGCGGTCGAAGCCGCCCTCGGCATTGGGATCCCACCCAACGCCAACCTCATTCGTAACATCATGAGCGCCACCCAGATGATTCAGGATCACGTGATCCACTTCTATCACTTGCATGCCCTCGATTGGGTCGACATCACGGCGGCCTTGCAGGCAGACCCGGCCGAGACAAGCGCGCTGGCACGCCGGATCTCCCGATGGCCCCGCAGTTCGGCGGGGTACTTCAAGGACGTTCGGGAGCGACTGAAGCGGTTCGCCGCCAGCGGGCAGCTGGGGATCTTCGCCGGTGGGTACTGGGGCCATCCTGCCTACCGGCTGCCGCCCGAAGTAAACCTGCTGGCGGTGGCCCACTACCTCGAGGCGCTCAACTGGCAGGCGCAGATCATCCAGATCCACGCTCTGTTTGGCGGGAAAAACCCCCACCCCAACTACCTCGTCGGGGGCATGCCCGTGGTGCTCGGCCGCGAAGCGGCTGGGGCCGTCGGATGGCGCGAGCTGGAACAGGTGGAGCGTTGCATCCGGGAAGCCCAAGAGTTTGTGGAGGCCGTCTACCTGCCGGACCTGTTTGCCATCGCAGGCTATTACGCGGCGGACCGATGGGGGGCCGGGCCCGGCCACTTCCTGAGTTTCGGCGAGTTCCCCGCAACTGAGACCCTCGACCCTGCAGGGCTTCGGATACCCCGGGGCGCCGTGCTTGACGGCAATCTCGGTCGGGTCGAGCCCGTCGACCTGACCGACCCGGAGGCGATCACCGAGTCGGTGGCGCGGGCCTGGTATAGGGCCGATCCCGTGGCCGACGGGCTTCACCCCTGGCAGGGGCGGACCGAATTGGCGTACGAGGGACCGCTGCTCTCCCATGATGGCTTGAATACGGAGGGCAAGTACAGCTGGCTCAAGGCGCCGCGCTGGAAGGCTCGGCCCATGGAGGTCGGGCCCCTGGCAAGGCTGGTCGTCGCGTACGCACGGGGTCATCCGGAGGTACGGGAGGAGGTGGACGAGGCGCTGGCCCGCCTGGGGCTTTCGCAGCCGGCCCTCTTCTCGACCCTGGGCCGCACGCTCGCCCGGGGCCTGGAGACCCGGCTGGTCGCCCGATGGCTGGCAGAATTCTTTGAGGCACTGGTGGCCAACGTACGCCGGGGCGAGACGAAGACCGTCCATGCCGCTCACTGGGATCCGAAGACGTGGCCGGCGGAGGCGAGGGGAATTGGCTTCGCCGAGGCTCCCCGGGGCGCGCTCGGCCACTGGATCCGCATCGAGGCTGGCCGCATCGCCAACTACCAGGTCATCGCCCCCACGACGTGGAACGCCTCGCCGCGCGACGCCAGCGGGCAGCCCGGCCCGTTAGAATCGGCCCTGGTTGGAACCCCCGTTGCGCTCCCCGACCAGCCCCTGGAGCTTCTGCGCACCGTCCACTCCTTCGATCCCTGCATCGCGTGTGCGGTGCATGTCGCAGACGCCTCAGCCTCCGCAAAGCGGCGAAAAGCCGCCCCGGCTTCCCCCCGAGCCTGAAGCCGGCGAGGGCCGCCGGTGGAGACTGCCCGGCGAAGGGCTGGGGAGTTGGGTGGCAAGGGAGCGCCCGGAGATCGCCCGGAAGGCCTTGCTTCTGGGTCTTGGCAACCCGCTTTGGGGCGACGATGGAGCAGGGAGCGAGGCGGTTCGGCTGTTCCGCCGGCTCTACCGCTATCCCGACACCCTGCAGGTGGTGGACGGGGGGACCCTCGGGATAGGGCTGGTCGCCTGGCTTGGCTCGGTGGCGGCAGCGGTGATCCTGGATGCGGCAATCGGGCCGGGATCGCCCGGAACGGTTTTGGACCTGCCCTGTCGGCGGCTGGCTCGCACGCGGTGGCTGCGCCTGTCGGAGCATGAGGTAGGGCTGGACGACGTGGTGGCGCTTGCCACCTGGTGCGGGCGGCTGCCGAGACGGTTGCGGGTTGTGGGTATCGTAGCCGCCCGGCTGGCTCCGGGGGTGGGGCTCTCTGAGCCGGTGCGGCAAGCCTTGCCGCAGGCGCTGGACGTGACGAGCAGGTGGCTGCGTCGGTGGGGTGTTGCGGTCTGGAGAAAGGACGGGCCGCCTGAATGAGGTGGCCATGCCCTGGAGCTCGTCGAGGTCACAGAAGCGAGCGCGAGGGAGGCGCAGGCGCCTCTGGTCGTGCGGCAGCGTCTGAGGGCGGGCGAACTTGCCCAGGTCGGCCTCCATGCCCTCGCCTTCGCCTCTAGGACGTCCGGTTGCCCTCAGCGCGCCGGTAGCGCTCCATCGCACTGCGGCGCAGCTCTTGCAACCCCTGGCTAAAGCGCACTGGATAGGGCGCCGGGTTGCGAACGGCCTTGTACTTGTCCGGAAGCCGCGCCATATTGTGCCGGGCCAGCTCCCAGATCTCGGAGAGCGGTGGCTTACTACCCGGCAGTAACTCACCGCCTGCTATGACGGGCCGCAGTAATCGCGTGCCGTTCTGCGGTTTGGGCTCACTTTCGAGCTGGACGAGGTCCTCCTCGAAGTGGCCTATCCTATACACCTCCTTCCTGCCCGGCCACGTACTCTTCTCCCCGGCCAGCTTGATCTTGGCCGCGCCAGCGGAGGTGTGGTCCTGACACCACACTTCCTTATAGACTGCGCCCAGCGCACCCCCCGCGAAGGTCGTGCCGACGCCGAACGCGTCGATGGGTGCGCCCTTGTCCAGCAGTTCATCGATTTTGTACTCGTCGAGATCCCCACTGGCTATGATACGTACCTCTTGCAGCCCGGCCTCATCGAGCACGCGCCGGCAGTACCTGCTCAGCTCGAGCAGGTCCCCGCTGTCGATGCGCACGGCGACCAGGGTGTGCCCCAACCGCTGCTGGACGTCACGCGCCACCTCCACTGCCGTGTGGATTGCCTGCTCTACGTCGTAGGTGTCGAGCAGCAAGGTGTAGCGGTTGAAGCTCTCCGCCACCGCCTGGAAGGCCTCGCGCTCGCTGTCGAACAGCTGGACGAGCGCGTGGGGAATGGTTCCTGTGGCGCGCAGCCGGAATACCTTGGCTGCAGCGACGAAGGAGGTACTGGTACAGCCGCCAATCGAGGCCGCGCGAGCGGCGATGAACGGCTCCTGCACCCGGCGGAAGGCGAACTCGGCCACCGGCCGGCCCCGGGCCGCGTGCACGATACGTGCCGCCTTGGTGGCGATGAGCGTCGACACACTCATGGCGTGGAGCAGTCCAGACTCAAGCAGCAGCGCGTCGCGGAATGGAGCGGTCACC
>JBFMCJ010000183.1 GCA_040754675.1 Bacillota bacterium | reverse complement strand
CGCGGGGTGAGATCTTCCATGCGCACGCCCATCACTTCCAAACGAGCGGCCTGGCGCTTTGGGGCCCCTGGCTCAAAGTTCCTCCACCAGAATGCGGTCGTTTGTATATATATCGATGGAAGCCGCAATCATCAGGGACTCCTGCACGATCTCGGCCGGCTTCAGAGCGGTGTGGCGCAAAAGCGCGCGTGCCGCCGCGAGGGCGACCGGCCCGCCTGACCCGATGGCCGCCACCCCGTCGTCGGGCTCGACGACCTCCCCGTTGCCGGAGAGCACCAGAAGGTACGCGGTGTCGGCCACCAGGAGCAGCGCGTCGAGCCGGCGCAGCACCCGGTCGGTGCGCCAGTCCTTGGCCAGTTCGGAAGCCGCCCTCGGCAGGCTTCCCCCGTGCGCCTCGAGCTTCGACTCGAACCGGTCCAGAAGCGTCAAGGAGTCGGCCGCAGCCCCGGCGAAGCCGGCCAGGACCCGCCCCTGATACAGCCGGCGAACCTTGCGGGCCGAGTGCTTGATCACCACCTGCTGGCCCATGGTGACCTGCCCGTCGGCCCCCATGGCCGCCTTGCCGTCCCGCACCACTGCTACGACCGTGGTGCCATGCCAGACGGCGCTGCCACGGCTTCCTGCCAACGCCGCACCTCCTCCGCCACGCGGTCGATGGCTGCGAGCGCCCGAGTGACCTGACGGGCGCGCCGCTCCTTTCGGCTGTGCACCCGCCCTTGTACCGGCGGCAGCAGGCCGAACGCCGCGTTCATGGGCTGGAAGTCGTCGGCCCGGGCAGTGGTCACGTACTGCCACAGTGCCCCCATCATGGTTTCGGCCGGAAGCACGAGAAGCTCCTCGCCCCGGACAAGGCGCGCCGCGTTGATGCCCGCCAGGAGCCCGGCCGCCGCCGACTCCACGTACCCTTCCACTCCCACGATGAGCCCTGCCAAAAACAGCCGCGGGTGCTCACGCATCTGCCCCGTAGGGCGCAACAGCCGGGGCGAGTTGACGAACGTGTTGCGGTGCACCACCCCGAAGCGCACGAACTCGGCCTCTTCAAGCCCCGGGATCATGCGGAAGATACGCGCCTGCTCACCCCACTTGAGCCGGGTCTGGAAGCCGACCAGGTTCAAGAGGCGCCCCTCCCGGTCCTCCTTGCGGAGCTGAACCACCGCATAGGGCATGCGGCCGGTGGCCGGGTCCTTCAGGCCAACCGGGCGCATGGGGCCGTAGCGCAGCGTGTCCAGGCCCCGGCGCGCCAGCTCCTCCACCGGCACGCACCCCTCGAAGAACTTCAGCTCGCCGGGCAGGTGGCCCGCATGCTGCTCGGCTTCTGCCAGCGCCCGGCTGAACGCCTCGTACTGCTCCCGGTCCATCGGGAGGTTGAGGTAGTCGGGCGTGCCCTTGTCGTAGCGGCTCGCCCAAAACCCCCGCTGGGTGTCGACCGACTCGGCCGTGACGATGGGGGCCGCGGCATCGTAAAACGAGAGCAACTCCTGGCCTGTGATGCGACCGAGGCTTCCGGCCAGCGCGTCGGAGGTGAGCGGGCCTGTGGCCAGGATCACCGCGCCCTCGCTCGGGTCGGGGACCTGCCTCACCTCCTGCCGTACAAGCTCGATGAGCGGGTGCGGCTCAATTTGCTGCGTGATCCATCCGCTGAACGCGTGCCGTTCGACCGCCAGGGCGCTTCCCGCGGGGACCGCGGTGCGGTCGGCAGCGGCGACCACGAGCGAACCGAGCCGCCGCATCTCCTCCTTCAGCAGCCCCGCCGCCGTGTCGAGCCCGGCGCCTCCCAGGGAGTTGCTGCAGACCAGTTCGGCAAGGAGCCCCGTCTGGTGAACGGGCGTCATCTGCTGCGGCCGCATCTCGTACAGGCGCACCCGCACGCCCAGGCGCGCCGCCTGCCATGCTGCCTCACTCCCGGCAAGCCCCCCGCCGACGATGACCACGCTAGCTTCCCGAGCCATGCGGCGCCGTTCCCTCCGCTACAGGGCCTTCTGCCCGAACCCGGCCGTCCTCCTGCACACGCCCGTCCGCCGGGCCAACGCTCACCTGGCCCGGAGCCTGCCGGTAGGTGCAGGCGGGCTCTTTTTTCGCCTCGTCGCGCTCGAACAGGCCGGAGCAGACCTCGGTCTGGGAGTTGCGGCCGCCCTGGTAGACCAGCGGCCGCCCGCAGCGCGGGCAGCTTCTCCCAACGGGGCGATGCCAGAGTATGTAGTTGCAGCGCGGGTAGTTGGAGCACCCGTAGAACGTGCGCCCCTTTCGGGTGCGCCGTTCGACCAGCTCGCCGCCGCACCGGGGGCAGCGAACCCCGACCTTGTTGAGCAGAGGCCGGGTATTCTTGCACTCTGGGTACCCCGAACACGCCAGGAACTTACCGAACCTCCCCCACCTGACCACCATGGGCCGGCCGCAGCGCTCGCAGACCTCGTCGGTGGCCTCCTCCTGGACCTCGACCCGCCCGAGCTTTCGCATCGCGTCCTCGACGCGGGCTTCAAAAGGATGATAGAACTGCTCGACCACCTGCTGCCAGGGCACCTGGCCGGACTCCACCGCGTCGAGCTGCGCCTCCATGTGGGCGGTGAACTCCACGTCCACCACATCGGGAAACTGCTCCTTGAGCAGGCGCACCACGGCGCGCCCGAGAGGCGTCGGTACCAGCCGATGGCCGTCGCGCTGCACGTAGCGGCGTTCCAGGAGGGTCTCGATGGTGGGGGCATACGTGCTGGGCCGCCCGATGCCCAGTTCCTCCATGGTCTTGACCAGGCTTGCGTCGTTGTACCGGGGAGGTGGCTGGGTGAAATGCTGTTCGGGCTCCACCTCGACCAGCACCAGCACCTGCCCCTCCACGAGGGCGGGCAGCGTCTGCCGGGCATCCTCTTCATCGGTGTGATCGTCGCCCGCCTCCCGCTCCTTCTGAGGGCCCCAGACGACCAGGAACCCCGGCTTCAGGATGACGGTGCCGGTCGCCTTCAGGCCGAACCGGCCCGCCTCGATCTGCACGGTCGTCGACTCGACGAGGGCCGCGGCCATCTGGCTGGCCACGAAGCGCCGCCAGATGAGCTCGTACAGCCGCCATTGGTCACGGTTGAGGTGAGGCTTGACAAGCTCCGGAGTGCGTTCCACGGAGGTCGGGCGAATCGCCTCGTGGGCCTCTTGCGCTCCTTTGCGGCTGCGGTAGACGTTAGGGCGCTCCGGGACCCCTTCCGGGCCGAACTTCTCGGCGATGAAGCGCAGCGCGGCCGATTGGGCCTCGGCGGCCACGTTCACCGAATCGGTGCGCATGTACGTGATGAGGCCCACGGCGCCTTCTTCGCCCACGTCCAGCCCTTCGTAGAGCTGCTGGGCGAGTTGCATGGTACGCCGGGCCGTGAAACCGAGCCGGCGCGCCGCCTCCTGCTGCATCGTGCTGGTGGTGAAGGGCGCCGGGGGTCGGCGCTGGCGCTGGGCCTTGTTGACGGAGGCGACCCGGTACTCGGCCCCGGAGAGCTCGGCGGCGAGCCGCCTGGCGGTCTGTTCGTCGCCGAGCTCGGGCTGCGCGCCGTCCACCGTCTCCAGGCGCGCCCGGAAAATAGAGGCGGGCACACCGTCCGCGCCGGGGCGCAGCAGCGCGTCGATGGTCCAGTACTCCCTGGCAACGAACGCCTCGATCTCATCTTCTCGTTCACACAGGAGCCGCAACGCCACCGACTGCACGCGCCCGGCGCTCAGCCCCCGCTGAACCTTCTTCCACAGAAGCGGGCTGAGCCGGTAGCCCACGATCCGGTCGAGGATGCGCCGCGCCTGTTGGGCATCCACCAGGCGCTGGTCGATGCGGCGTGGATGGGCAAGCGCCTGCTCAACGGCCCGTCGCGTGACCTCATGAAACTCGATGCGGCAGGGTTTGTCCCGGGGGATCTGCAGCAGTTCGGCCAGATGCCAGCTGATGGCCTCGCCCTCACGGTCGGGGTCGGTGGCCAGCAGCACCTGTTCGGCCTTCTCGGCCTGGGCTTCAAGCTCCTTCACGGTGCGCGCCTTTCCCCGCACCACCGTGTAGCGCGGGCGGAAGCCCTTCGCCACGTCGATGCCGAACTCGCTAACGGGCAGGTCCCTCACGTGCCCCATGGAGGCTCGCACGCTGTACCCCGAACCCAGGAACTTCGACAGCGTGCGCGCCTTGGCGGGCGATTCCACGATGACCAGCTTCAACGGATCCTTCCCCACCCTGTCGCTTTGAGAAGACTCCCCTAATTTTAACTCAACCGGCGGGCCGCCCATCTCCCGTCCGCAAGCCGGCGAACCCGGCCCGCCGCCTCGAGTTCGGTCATGTAGGCGACCAGCCGGTTCACCGGCAGGCCCGTGCGCGCGGAGAGTTCCTCTACCTCGGCGGGCCGGCGGACGAGCGCTTGGTAGAGCGAAGCGACGGCCGCGGGCAGTCCCCCGTCGAGTGGAGGGGATTCTGGCGGCTCGGGCGTTGCTCGGCGCACCGGGCGGGGTCGGAGCCGCCCCGGCCTGCCGCCCGAGGCGCGCGGCCGCTGCTGTTCGGCTGCTTCCAGCCGGCGCAGAACCTCCAGAGCCGAGTCCGCGGCGTCCTCCGGCGACAGGCACGGGGGGCAGCCGTCGGCGATGAGCTGATTGGAGCCCCGGCACGTGCTGCGCGTCACGTCGCCGGGCACGGCCAGGACGTTGCGGGAGAAGCTGTCGGCCAGGCCGGCCGTCGAAAGGGCCCCGCTTGTGCTGCGGGCTTCGACCACCACCACGGCCAGGCTCAAGGCCGCGATGACCCGGTTGCGTGCGGCGAAGCGCCAGCGATCCGGCTCGACGCCCGGCGGATACTCGCTGATCAGGGCCCCGCAGCGAGCGACCTGTTCGAAGAGTTGCCGGTGCTGCGGCGGGTAAGCCCTGTCGATCCCGCACCCCAGCACCGCGATGGTGCGTCCCCCGGCCCGGATCGCGCCCCGGTGGGCCGCCCCGTCGATCCCGGCTGCAAGCCCGCTCACAATGGTGAAGCCGCGGCCGGCCAGTTCCGCCGCCAGGGTCTCGGCCACCAGGAGCCCGTTGACGTCGGCTTGCCGCGAGCCGACGATGGCCACCGCCAGCCGATCCTCGGGCGCCAAAGAACCCCTCACGTACAGCACCGGCGGCGGATCGGGCACGTGCAGGAGGTTGAGCGGATAGCACGCCTCCTCGCCGTCCCAGGGGGTCACCGCCGAAGCCGGAAGGGCCTGGAGAGCCCGGTGAAGCTCCCGCAGCATTCCGGGCCTGCGCCGCAGCCTGAGCGATGAGAGGGCGACCCGTGACAGCGCCCGGTCGCTTGCCTCTTGCCACGCCTCGGCCGGGGCCTCCCATGCCTGGCGCAGGCCTCCAAGGCGCTCCACTGCCCGGTGAATGGCGGCGGCGCCGATCCCCGGAAGCTGTGCCAGGGCGCCGGCGTAAACCCCCGGCGCAAACGCCTCAGCCCTGCCCATCGGCCCGGGGGGCGGCATCCTTTGCCGCGCTGACCAGGGACACCAGGCCGCAGACCGTGCAGGCGAGCGCCTCGGTGCCCCGCCGCCTGAGCTTCACCTCATGCGGGGTCTGGCGACGGCACGAGGGGCACTCGTGCGATCGGCGTTCGGGTGAAGGGGCTTCCTGAGGAGCTTTGTTCATGGAAGCGGAAACTCCCCTCCTGCAACCTCTTCCGTGGAGAAGAGGGTTTCACCGGCTACCCGATTTTAGGCCCTGCCGGCATAAAAGCGGCGGATGCTTTCGACGACCTCGTCCACTTCTGCCACTTCCAGTTCGGGGAACATGGGAAGCGACAGCACCTCGCCGGCGGCGCGCTCGGCCTCCACGGGCCGGGAGGGGGTGAACGCCACGGCGGCGAGGCCCGGCTGCTCGTGCAAGGGTACCGGGTAGTACACCGTGCTGCCAATGCCCTCCCGCGCCAGGTGTGCGGCAAGCTCGTCGCGGCGCGGCGCGCGCACGGTGAACTGGTGGTAGACCGAGACCCCGCCGGAAGTCTCCGCCACGGGCACCGAAGGAAGGCCCGACAGGCCCTCGGCGTAGCGGCGCGCAAGCCACCTGCGCCGCTCGGTCCACTCCTCCAGGTGGCGCAGCTTCACCCGCAGCAGTGCCGCCTGGAGCTCGTCGAGGCGGCTGTTGATGCCGGCGGCGTCCTCGCAGATGTAGCGCCGGCGCTGTCCCGATTCCCGCAGCGCCCGCACCTTCCCGGCCACCTCGCCCGACGGCGTGACCACCATGCCGCCGTCGCCGCAACCCCCAAGGTTCTTCGTGGGATAGAAGCTGATGACGGCGGCGTCGCCGAAGCTCCCGACGGGTCGGCCCTGAAAGGATGCACCGATCGCTTGCGCCATGTCCTCCACCACCAAAAGCCCCCGCCGGCGCGCCAGGTTCAAGATGGCGTCCATGGCGGCCGGGTTCCCGAAGAGGTGTACCACCACCAGGGCGCGCGTCCTCGGTGTGAGGGCCCGCTCGATCTCGGGCGCGCCCACGTTTAGCGTCGTCGGGTCAACGTCGGCGAATACCGGCCGTGCACCTGTCCGCACGATGCTCGTGGCGGTCGCGATGAAGGAGAAAGAGGTGGTGACCACGTCGTCCCCGGGCCCGACACCCAATGCCCGCAGCGCCAGGTACAGCCCGTCGGTGCCGTTGGCAACCCCCACGGCGTGATCCACGCCGCATAGCGCCGCCACCTCCCTTTCCAATGCCTCCACCTCCGGGCCCAGGATCATGCGCCCGGAATGGAGCACCCCGCGGGCGGCGGCGGTGAGTTCGTCGATGAGCCGCCCGTGCTGCCGGGTCAGGTCAAAGCTCGGGATTCGATGAGCCGTCAAGTTCACCAGTCCTCTCCCTTCCGGGAGCCCGGGCCGTGACATGGGGGAACTGCTGCACGAAGCGCAACAGTTCCTGAACCTCCGGCACGGCGAGCGCATCGGCCCCCAGCTCCGCTTCTGCGTGCTCAAGGGGTAGGGCGCTTCTGAACAAGACCCGGAAGGCCCTCTGGAGCTTCTGCCTGGTCTCAGCGGGAACGCCGGCCCGGCGCAGCCCGACGACGTTGAGCCCGTACAGGGCCGCCGGGTTGCCGTGCGCCAGGGTGAAGGGCGGAACGGGGATGTCCACGCGGCTGAGCGCCCCCACCATGGCCCGGCGGCCTATCACCACGCCGGCTTCCACCAGGCAATACCCCCCCACGATCGCGTCCTCGTGCAGCTCGGCGCCGGGCTGCATCACCGACCCGTGGGTCAGAATGGCGCGCGCGCCGAGGTGGCTTCCCGGCCCCATCCACGTCTTCGCCATGACGAAGGCCTCGTCATCCACGCGAGTGGGGCGGCCGGGGGGCCCCGCCTCGACGACAGCGTACTCCCTCACCCGCACCCCCCTGCCCAGGATGACGCTTTGCTCTTGCGCGGCCGGGCTGCCCAGGACGGCCCCCACGTCTATGAAGCACCCCTCGCCCATCGACGTGCCCGGCCCCACGTACGCCCGCACGCCGATCCGTGCGCCGGCCCCTACGCGCGCCCCGGCTTCGATACGGGCAAACGGGCCGACCTCGGCGGGCGCCTCGAGGCAGGCCGCCGGGTGTACGAAGGCGGCGGGATGAATCGCGACAGACCCCCCACCATCCCCCATCTCGCTCAGAACTCCCCTTCGCTTCGGCGGTAAGCAAGCGCCTCTTGCAGGTGCTCCTGGGTGATTTGCTCCGATCCGTCCAGGTCGGCTATGGTGCGGGCCACCGCGAGAGCCCGCGTCATCCCGCGGGCG
>JBFMCJ010000182.1 GCA_040754675.1 Bacillota bacterium | reverse complement strand
ATAAGTAAACACCTGTTTCATCCCCCCGAAAGGCTGTCAGCAGATGCGCGCGGGAAGCCATGCCAGAGTAAGTATTAGCGTAAATACTAGTGCAGCGCCACTGGACTTCAAACGTATACGTACCAGAGGCCGTAATATCCCACTTGTATACATGCGCTACCTGTCCAGTTGAATCCGCCGTGGCCGATGTATGCCGAGTAAGTACGTTGGAGACTGCGAGCTCTGCGCCGTCTTTGAGCACACGCAGCCGACAGTCAGTCGAATAACCGTTGTACGTAACCCACACGCTGGCGCGGAACCACTGCATGACAACATCGCCAGCTTGAAGAGTTACGGTGATGCTCAAATCAGGGATCGTCACAAAGGGTGTGGGCTGGTTGCCTCCCGCAACCGTTATGATGTCGGCCTCAGTCTTGAACACCGAAGCAAATGACGATAGTGCACGAAAAGCGATGTCTGTTGTTTGCGCTTTCCCCGCCACCGCGCTCACCTGCGCGCTCGCCGCCGACGCGTTGCCGCTCGTGTCGTAGTCCATGACCCGGACGTAGTAGGTCGTGCCCGCGGTCAGGCCGTCGGTAATCTCGGCCACGGACTCCTTGGATACCTTGCGCGCCTTGAGCGGAACCTGGCCCCAAGGAACATTCAGGCCTGGGTCCTCCGTGCTGTAGACCGTCTCCCAGTTGGCGCCGTTCTTCCACTCCACGATGAGGTAGTCAATGTCCGCAACACCGTTGCCCTCGCTGTAGTTGAGAATGAACAATGGACGGAAGAACGCGGTGCCCGGATACATCTTTCCGGGGTCGGCCTCGCTATTGTGCTGGCCGCCCGCCGGGGTGCCCGTCCCTTGCCAGTAGCCCACGTACTCCGTCAGCGCGCCGCCGGCGGCGAGGCGTCACGCCACTCGCGGCGAAGTAGTGCTGGCTGCCGAACGAATCCTGCCCATTTATGTTGATGTACGTCACGCCGTCCGCGCCGACGCCCGCCACGCCGACATAAATGGCCTTCCCGCCCGATGTCGGGTCGCTCACCTGGCGCACCTTGGCCCGGATGTGGTACAGCTTCGCCGTGTCAAAGGGGATGTTCTGCGACAGCTCGTACCATACATATCCGTTCGCACGCGTAACCGACCCGCCCGAGGCCCCGGCGTCGGTGAAGGTGCTCAGCCTGGAATGTGGTAGGTGGGTGACGCGGTATTCCGAGGTCGCATAGTCCGTTGGCGGTGTCGGGCCGGTGCGCTTGATGGCAATCCCGCGGATGATGCCCGACGCGCTCGCCGTGGGCTGCGCCGGCGCCGTCACGTCCTTCGCCGTCTGCCGCACGACGTTCGACGCCGGCCCCCGCGCCCCGCCCCGCTTGGGATACACCTTGTACCAATGCGCCGAACCGAGCACCAGACCGCGGTGGTCGTACGACAGGGCCGGGACATCCGAAGCCAGGAGCGCGAATGCACTCCCATCCGTGGAGTGCTCCAGGTCATACGACTCGGCGCCGGGAACGAGGGTCCAGGTCAAGTGAATGGCCTCGTACATGCCCTCAGCGCGCAGCGACGGGGCCTGGAGCGGTGGAACGTGGGGACGGAGGCCCGAGGGCTTGGCGCGTCCTGCGACCACCATATCCACCAGGCTGACGATCTCTGTGCCCAGGCCCAGCCGGACAATCTCCCCGCCCCGATCCTCCGCCACCTGGATCTCCCGGATCTCGAGTGCAGCCACGGTGCCACTCGCCGGGTCCACCACCGTCACCTTGTCTTGGAGCCAGGCGTCGCCCAACACATCTAGTGTCGTTTCGGCCTCGGCCTCGGTAAAGGGGTTCTTGCGGCGGTTGAACTCCTCCAACCCGCGGGCTTCGAGGGTCGCGAGGTCGGTAATCGACGTGTCCTCGAAGTCATCCTCGATGATGCCAAGTTCCGCCACGAGGTCGGGATCCTCGATCCGCTTGTAAAGCTGGTCCGCGCCGCTTCCCGCCCCCCAGCAGTGCAAAACCGTAATCCGCCTGCCCCCACCCTGGGCGTTCGTCTCCTGGTCGGTCTCCCGAACCTCGACCACGGCGTTCTCGCCGTTGACCAGCCGGATATCCGCGTTCCGGTCCACCCCGAACGTTTGGGCGAGGTCGAGCACGGGGCAATTGACCACATTACGATGACGAGGCGGCCGGCGCCGATTCGGCCGCCTCGTCGCGTTCGGCCGCCTGAACTACATCCGCCACTCGCGCCCGCCGCCCAGCCGCCTGGGCATGAGCCAGCTCCCGTCTCGCCGCCGCCGCAAACAGGAGGTCCAGGAGCTCCGGGTGCTCGGCGACGAGACGCGCCGTCAGCTCAAAGCTCCGGTGCTCGGTGACCTCGCCCTGTACGGTGACCGCCTGAGGCCGCCGGCCATACGCCCGGTCGAGGAGAGCCTCGGCGGCGGCAACCTGCACGCGGTCGGGGCGTCCGTGGAACATGAGATACAGAAGGCGTTCGATGGCCTCGAGGCCGTGCGCCTGAGCTGCGGCGCGGACCTCGCCTTCGGCTTTCGGCCGGCCCCGCGGGTTGGGCGGCTTCGAGCCCTTGGCGAAGCGCCCCTTGGCGTCTCGCAGGAGCAATCCCGCGGAGGCGGCCGGCGCTGGCCGCTCCCCGACTTCCACGGTATTCTCGTGGCTCACGCCTGCCACCTCCTTCCAATTCCACCTCGGGCGCGCCATCGCCATCCCGCCGCCCCCGATTACGCCGCGCCAGCCCACGGGACGGGCAGCGGCCTTACGCCAGCCCTGCGCTCTCACCATGCCAGGGCTGCGCTCCTGGAGCGAGGCTTGTCTCTGTTAGCCCCGGAGCCGACCCCGCGGCCTCTGAGTTTGCGCCGCAGCCGCGGACCCCAACGCGTTTCCCGGGCAGGATGGCGGGCGCGCGAAGGGGCCGGCGAACGCCCATACTGGACGTTGGCCGTCCCCCTGGGCTCCGCCACCTCAACGACGTGCGCCGGTACTCCAAACAGCGTAGCCGCCCGTCCTTCGGCAGTAGACGCAGCGCGGACGCCTCCTGAGGGTTGCCAGCTGCGGCGTATACTGGAATCGGAGGTGGTATCCATGAGCCAAGATGCCCGCACCGCAGCTGGCATCAGCCTCATCCTGGCGGGCGCCGGCCTGCTGGCCATGGACAGGCACCCCGAACTGGGGTACGCGCTGCTCGCCATGGCCTATGCAGGCCTGCACACCGCACTCAGGCTGAGCGGCGGTCAGGCGCCCATGCTTCCGGCCTAACAAGGCCGGGCGCGCGTAGGGGCCGGTCGCACCCATTCCGGGATGTCACCGGCCCCCGGGGCCGCCGATCCAACGCGCCCTTGCCCCTAGCGGATTGACGCCGGCCGTGGCACAAGCGACGGCCGGGAGGATTGACGTGGCCGCCTGCCGTCCTCGCGGCAACGAGCACGGCAGCGGGTGCCCGCGCGCCCGGAGCGTGGGGCACATGGCGGCCAAAATGTAAGGCCACCCGGCGGCGCCACCGGAGCGGCCTGATTGTTGCCCTGGTTACCGCCGCCCCGCTCTCACCTGCGGGTGGAGCGCATAGGGGGCGGCGGGATGCAATTCGTCCGCCACATATCCTAGAGAACGAGAACTACGCCGCTTGCTTCAGTCGCTGCCCCTGCAATGACGGCATCCCGTCATGCATCCGGGAAGCAACGACCAGTTCTCCTGGCCTCTGTGGAGAGACGTACCCTTCAGCATGCGTCCAGGCATACTCCCCGAAGATGCGCCGGGCTGCCTCATCGTACGCATCCATGGCTTCCTGACGAGTCCGGTACGGCCCGGCGCGCCACACAATCCCGTTTACCGTGATGCTCGCATACCACAACCACACCGCGCCGGATCGATCACGCTCGCGCGAGATTCCCTTCGTTAGCACGCCATCGGCCCATCTTCGGCTTCCGCGCGCGTGCCACCGGTTCTGCTGGCGAGCGCACAAGCGCAAGTTGGTTTTCTGGTTGTTCAGCCCGCTGCCGTCCCGGTGGTCTACCTCTACGCCATCAGGAGGATTCAGGATAAACCGATGCATCGCCACGGAACGGCCGTTGATGCGAGTTTGGGCATACAAGGCGCCTGAAGCCCTAGATGTCTTGTACCAGCGGTAACGCGCGACGCGGTCGTAATCCTCATCGTCCACTAAGGCTACCAGATGACGACCCACCGGAACCTTCCGCACGCTTCCGCCGCTCCGTTATGGAAGGATTTCCCTTTTTTCAGGCGACACCTTTTCACCGGGCATTGTAAACCAGGTTTCCCATCGTTCAGATCACCGATCTCGCAAAACCGCGCATTGTCGGCCTCTGCGGGCATCAGATCCCTATTGACTTTTTCGCGGGAAGCGTTCACACTGCCTGCCTGCGCTTCGCTTCCCACTCCGCGATGCGTCGTCTCGCCTCAGCTGCCGCTTTCTCGTCTTCCTCCGCCGTAACCAGCGGCGCGACGGGTCGGGCAGGCCGGCGTTCCCGTCTCTTCCGACGCCCGGATTTGTGCCCCCCGCGCAAACGCGCCATCCATGCCTTAACCGCTGCCTCGTCCGCCACGAGCTCCCCGACCGTGTGGAAATCCTCGTCACCCGCCGCCGCGGCCTGATCGATCTCCCGTGCGGTCTCCTCGTCGGGCTGGAGCACCGCGATCCGGCACCGACTGCACCAGTAAGTCGGGACGGACGCTCCGGTTACCCGCCCCATCTCGCCCCCGCACCCGGGGCGGGGGAAGGGCGCGGGACCGAACACCTCGATTTCCTGGCCCTCGGGTGTCTCCTCGACCCGGCCCCAGGTCACGCGAGCCGGCGCTCCCTGCCCCGGGGTGGTCGGGTCAGGCTGCACGGCGGTTCACCAGCCGCTCGGCCGGCCGGGACAGGCGATTGGTGGATGACCATGCCGGTGCCGGAATGGCTGCCACATACCGCGATTCGAGGATCGTCTCCCACCGCGCCCCCGTCCATCGCTGGGTGAACCCGTACACGGGGCACGACCGTTCGGCCGGCAGGTCGTTGAGCGGGCCGCTGTACCGGAGCCAGGGAACCGTGGCGGGGCGCCGGGGATACCGCCGGTCGAGGCGGTGGTCGGCGGGGTCGGGCGTCGTGAGGGTGCAGCGGGGGCAGCTGTCGCCGGTCATGTAGGTGGGCAAGGCGCTCATCCTCCGCATGAAAGAAGCCGGCGAACCCCTGGTAGGTTGCCGGCTTCCCGTCTTTGGGTAGCCGTCCAGAGACTATGACGTTTTGACTTATCCTCCCTGCATGAGGAAAGGCGCGCTCAGTCCCACTCTATGGTTGTACGCTGCCCAATCTGCCTATCGTGGTACAAAGTTCCGATTAGTGAACCGATGCTCGTGGGCCACGCGTGCTTCATCCCCGCTTCCACTAGGCGGTGCATGTCTGGCCACCACTCCGTTTCTTGCACACGATTCATTGTAACCGTCATTTGTTTGGGCTGGCTGGCTATACTTAAAACATTCTGCAAGTTCCACTCGCCAACGCTTATTCGGATACATCCGAGTCCAGCGAGATGATCGAAGTCGATCGCAAAGACACGGTCCAAACCTGACGTCAACTTCGCCAACGGTGCCCACCATGCCAAGACAAATCGGTCATATGTGTCCTGATCATGTGCTTCGATCACCTTCGAAGGGCGTATCGCCATGAGACGCGCCATAAGGCCGAGTAATTGGATATGTTTTGGGGCCAATGCATTGACTACGTCACAAGCGGCTCCACCGACGAGCGCGACCATGTCGTTTTCATCGGCTGTCAGCCTTTGCGCGATTAGTTCAACGAGCATCTCATGGCGATCATCGTTGCTGGTTACAGCGGCCGACAGCATCGCCTTCTTCATAAGCAGGCTGCACCCGGGGTGATCAAGAGCCCGATCGAAGACGTCTCGGGCAGTCGCAGGGAGCTCGGCCTCTAGCCTTTCCACTCGTTGGGCAAGTCGTATCATGAAGTTGCGAACGTTCTCACGCGCTTGCTGTTGTACGGCCGGACTGTGCGCTTCAACCAATCGCGCTAGCCACTCAACCCCGCTCTCTGCAAGCTTGGTCACGAGTGCTCCTGCCATGCCGCCAACGGCTGCAGGTAGTAACGGCTCCACCGCTTGACTCCTTTCTACCGTCAGGAGTCCGCATCGGATGAGGTCTACCCAGCTCTTTGTACCTCATGCTCGCTTACCTACCCAGGATTCCCTCCCTGCATCCGGATAGTGATGTGCCCCTGTACCACTTCGAGTGCTCGCACCTCCAATTCCAGGACTCCCTGAGATGAACAGCCTCCAAACTTACTAACGGCAAGCCACCTTCGTGCGCAGCAACAGAGTGGCAATCCCTTACCAATCAGGAAGCGGTGTACTGTTTCGTTCAATGCATGTTATTAGCGCTCTTCGAAGTATCTGCAACGTCTCTCCAATCGCAATCTTAAGCGCCTCTTTCTCCAACCATCGCCCGTGAACCGCATCTGACCTTGTGTCATACAGCTGGAAAAGCTTATCGGCTACAGTATTATCATTGAGCCATGCGGCTATTCGTTACGCCAGATTCACTACCACAGGCCGGTCGTGCCTTTCCCCGAACAGTGCTTCCAGCCCACACCACAGATTCGACAAGGCTATTCTTAAGTCAAATGTATGGTTCCAATAGTACGCGATACTGAACGCGAGACCAAACCTCCTAGACACCGACACATTTCTTAGATCAAGTGCACTATCCCAGTGAGTCTTGGTCCACTCCATGTCCACGTTCGAGATCCGGCTGCGAACCGCTGTTGGGACGATAAGGCGCGGCGAGTCATCAAGTAGGTAGAATCGGACAGAACGGTCCTTGATGGCTGGAACTACGTCCCAAGACACTGTTGACGCCACCGGGCAGATGAGACCGTCATGCCCTCTAAGCTTCAGCATGGCAGCCGTGTGCCATGCAAGATGCAACAGCAGGTCAAGTTGATGCGCTTTCTCAATGTCGAGGTGCCCTACTGCTATCTCTGAGGTAACACTGGATGAGTATCTGCTTACTGCCAAGTAATCAGCGTCAGTTAGATCAGCAACCTGAGCTATATGAATAGCGCTTGGTGGGTTGCTGACCGATCGTAGTGTTATGAACTCGTCAACAACCGCAAATGAAGCAGCTTCGAGGGTGACTCCACAGACTCCAACGAATAACCGCGCCCGAGGGGCCGTCGCTAAGAGCTCCGCAGCGCGTTGCTCGGCGGCTTTGAAGGGCGACAGAACGCGCTCTATACGCTGTATGATCTCGTCTAGCCCACTCGTTGCCGGTCGTACTTGTCCACCCACACCGGCTTCCCGCCCTGCATCTTCACGATGATCTCCCCGTACTCCACCTCGTCGAGCGCCCGTGCGACGAGCTCGAGGGCCCGCTGCTTCGACAGCCCTGGATCAATTTCGTCCCGCCTCCCATTCTGCACCTTATTGGTACCCGATGGCAAGGTGTCGTGCCTCCCAACGGGTGCACGAGATCTCACGCCGCCCGCCGATGCTCCCACGCCCTCCACTCCTCCGCCAACAGCCTCGCGCACCGCGTGCACCGCTCGGCCTCGGGCACAGCATCCCAGTCCCGGTCGTCCACCCGCATCGTGTACTCCAGGGGCCGGCCACAGAGCAGCTCCCAATCCGACGCGCGGGCCAGGTGCACGATGTCGCCCCGGATGACGAGCAGGTGTCGGGCCGCCCCGCGTCCCACCGTAACTAGACCGAAGTTGCTCAACTTGAAGTCGCCCGATTTGCCGTTATGAAGCCATTTGCTGTCGTTTCAGGGCGAGGCCTTCTGTCTACCCATCGAGACAAGCGAG
>JBFMCJ010000181.1 GCA_040754675.1 Bacillota bacterium | reverse complement strand
GTGCGCGGGGCGCTGCAGGCGCGGGGTGTGCGACTTGTCCCGATGCGGGAGTGGCGCACTCGTCAGGCGGCGCCCAGGTAGGCCTGCTGCACCGCAGGGTTTTGCGAAAGCTCGGCGGCCGTGCCTGACAGCACAACGCTTCCCGTTTCGAGCACGTAGGCGCGGCTCGCAATCGAAAGCGCCATGCGGGCATTCTGCTCCACGAGGAGCAGCGTCGTTCCCTGCTGGTTGATCTCCCGCAACAGCCGGAAGATCTCTGTCACGAGCACAGGCGCCAGCCCCATGGAGGGTTCGTCCAGCAGCATCAGCCTCGCCCGGCTCATCAGGGCGCGCCCGATGGCCAGCATCTGCTGTTCGCCGCCGGAGAGGGTCCCGGCGTTCTGGCGGCGGCGTTCGGCAAGCCGGGGGAGAAACGTGAAGACACGTTGGAGGTCCTGCGCCACCTGGCGGCGGTCCTTGCGGGCATACGTTGCCAGCAGCAGGTTCTCCATGACCGTGAGGTTGGCGAAGATGGCGCGGCCCTCCGGCACGTGGGCCACGCCCATGGCCGTGATGCGGTCCGGCTCGATGCGCGTGAGGTGCTGGCCGGCGAAGCGGATGGTGCCTGCGTACGGCCGCACCAGCCCCGAAACGGCGCGCAGGGTGGTGGTCTTGCCGGCCCCGTTGGCCCCGATGAGGGCCACCACTTCCCCTTCCCGGACGGTCAGCGAGACGCCCCGCAACGCCTCGATGCTCCCGTAGCGCACCGAGAGGTTTTCGACCTCGAGGAACGGCGCAGGTGCCACGGCTGTCACGCCACCCCCGCCTCTTTGCCCAGGTAGGCTTCGAGCACGCGGGGATTCTGGCGCACGGCCTCGGGCGGCCCCTCGGCGATGATCTCGCCGAAGTCCAGGACGAGGATGCGCGGGCAAAGCCGCATGACTACCCGCATCTGGTGCTCGATGAGCAGAATGGCCACGTTGAAGTGCTGGTGCACCCAGCGGATGAGCTCCATGAGGCGGTCGGCCTCCCTGGGGTTCATGCCGGCGGCGGGCTCGTCCAGCAGCAGCAGCCGGGGGCCGACCGCGAGGGCCCGCGCCATCTCCAGCCGCCGCTGGTCCCCGTACGGGAGGCTGCCGGCCGGCTCGGTGGCGACCCGGGCGAGCCCGAAAAGCTCCAGCACCTCCATGGAGCGCTGGAAGATGGCCTCTTCTTCCCGGCCTGCACCCGGCGAGTTGACGATCGCCCCGGCCAGGCTGTACCCGGCCCGGGAGTAAAGCGCGGCTCTCACGTTGTCCAGCACTGAGAGCCCCTTGAAGAGGCGGATGTTCTGAAAAGTCCGCGCAATGCCCAGCCGGGCTATCTGGCTCGGCAGCATGCCCACGAGCGACCGCCCGTCGAAGCGGATCTGGCCCGTGGTGGGCCGGTAGACGCCGGTGACCAGGTTGAAGACCGTGGTCTTGCCGGCCCCGTTCGGGCCGATCAACCCCACCAGCTCCGAGGCCTGCATCCTCAGCGCGAAGTTGTTGACCGCCCTCAGGCCTCCGAACTGGATGCCGAGGCCTTCGATTTCGAGAAGTGTCCGCTTGTCGACCGTAGGCTAACCCTCCACCTCAGCCGATTGGCTGCCCTGCGAAGGCGCTCCCGCCGCGCTCGCCGGGCTTGCCACCGGGGCGCCACGCCCGCCGGCGCCGGCATGCGCAACCAACGCCCGTGCCTGGATGGCTCGCTCGCGGGCGGGGATGAACGGTCGGAACTCCCGGTAGCCCAAAATCCCCCTGGGCCTCAGGATCATGAGGAGCACCAGCAACAGCGGCGCCAGCACCCAACGCCACAGCCCCAGGAAGCGCAGGGCCTCCAGCAGCACGGTGTACGTCGCCGCGCCCACCACGCTCCCGGCCAGGCTGGCCACGCCGCCCAGGTAGACCATCACGAGGATTTCCGTCGACTTGATGATGTCGAAGCTTCTCGGGTTGATGAACTGGATCAGGTGGGCGTAAAGCCCTCCGGCGACCCCTGCGAAAAACGCAGCCAGCAGGAACGCCTGCATCTTCACCTGGCGCGTGTTGATCCCGAGGATCTCGGCCGCCACCTCGTCCTCCCGTATGGCCGCCACGCCCCGCCCGAAGCGGGAGTAGATGAAGTGGCGCAGCACGCCAAGCGTCGCCAGCACCCAGAAGTACACCCACGCAGGGGTGGTCAGCCTCCCGATGCCGGGAAGCCCGCGCGGGCCACCCACCGCCTCGATGTTCTCGATCGCGCTCTTCACGATCATGTTGAGCGCCAGCGTGACGATGGCGAGGTAGTCGCCCCGGGTGCGAAACGACGGGACGGCCACGAGGAGCCCGACCAGGGAGGCCCCCACGCCCCCTGCCAGAAGCGCCACGGGGAAAAGTGCGCCCCACAGGCTCCTGGGCACCCACCACAGCATCACCACGGCGGAGACGTAAGCGCCCACGGCCATAAAGCCCGCGTGGCCGACGGAGAACTCGCCCATGTACCCGTTGACCAGATTGAGGCTGGCCGTCAGCATGATGTTGATCCCGACGTACATCAACACCTGGACGTGGTAGGCGTTGACCGGTAACAGCGGCAGGACGAACTGCAAGAAGGCGAGCAGCACTGCCGCCGCCACCCACGGACCGAGCCGCCGTATCGTGTTCAAACCTTCTGTGCCCATGCTCGCCCCAACAGCCCCGTTGGCCTGAATACCAGCAACAGCAAGAGCAGCGAGAACGCGACGAAGTCCCGGTAGGTCGACGGCAGGAACGCCGCGACGAACACCTCGGTGGCGGCCAGGATGTACCCGCCGATCATCGCCCCGCGGACGCTCCCGATGCCGCCCACCACGGCTGCTACGAACGCTTTCCAGCCGACCAGGATGCCCATGTAGGGGTCAATGATGGGGTAGGCCAGCCCGACCAGGATCCCGCCGGCGGCCGCCAGGCCGGATCCGATCGCGAACGTCAGCGCGATGATGCGGTTGACCGGCACGCCCATCAAGGGCAGGTGGCGCATGTCCCACGAGATGGCGCGCATCGCAGTCCCGGTCAGCGTGTGGTTGACGAAGAGGTCGAGCGCCAGCATCAGCACGATGGCAATCCCGAAAATCACGGCCTGGGTGGATGAAAACCCGATGTCACCCGGAAGCGGGTAGAAGCGCAGCGGGATCATGCGGGGGATCTGCCTGGGCTGCGCGCCAACGGTGGCCAGCGTGAAGTGTTCCAGGAAAAGCCCTACCCCCAGCGCCGTGATGACGGCCGACACCCGAGGCGCCGCCCGCAGGGGGCGGTACGCCACGCGTTCGATGGTGACGCCCAGCGCGGCGGTGGCCACCATGCTGAACAAAAGCGTGACCACGAAGGGCCACTTCATCACCGCCGCTGCGAAGAAGCCAAGAAACGCCCCTACCATGAAGATGTCGCCATGGGCGAAGTTGATGAGCCGCAACACCCCGTAAACCATGGAGTAGCCCAGGGCGATGAGGGCGTAGACCGAACCCAGTTGAAGCGCGTTGATGGCCTGCTGCAGCAAGTATGAAATCAACGAACCCGGCCCCACCTACCGTTGAGTGCTGCGCTGCTCGCTGCGGCCCCAGGGGGCGAGGGCAGGGGACCGATGCCTGGCCGCTGACCGACCGTCAGTCGGTCCGCCGCCCACTCACTCGCCTGCGGCCCCTGCCCTCTCCTCAAAGCCCGCCCTGCGTCAAGCTTGCGGTCGCCCTACGGGGTCGCCGTGGCGAAGTACTTGAACTGGCCGTCCTTGATCTGGATCACCACGGCGCTCTTGATCGGGTCGCCGGTGCCGCGGAACTGCATGGTACCGGTGACCCCGTCGTAGCGCTCAATGGAGGCCAGCGCATCCCGCACCGCCTGCCGGTCAACCTTGCCGGCCTTCTGCAGGGCCATGAACAGCAACTGGAACGAGTCGTACGTCAGCGCCGCCACGTCGTCCGGAACGCTGCCGTACCGGGCCTCGTAGCGCTTGATGAATGCTTGAGCGGCCGGGGTGGCGATGTCCGGCGCGTAGTGCGTCGTGTACATGAGCCCTTCCATGTCGGCCCCGCCCAGCTTGATCAGGTCGGGGAAGCCCCAGCTATCCGATCCGATGATGGGAATGTTGAGCCCCACTAGGTGGGCCTGCTGAACCTGCAGCGGCACCTCGCTGTAGTAGTTGGGCAGGAAGAGGACCTCCGGCCGGGCCGCCCTGATCTTGGTCAGCTGCGACAGGAAGTCCTTGTCGCCGGTGGTGTAGGTCTCAAACGCCACGACCTGGCCGCCGAGGTCGGTGAAGCTCTTGCGGAACACCTCAGCGATACCCTTGTTGTACTCGCTGGCCACGTCATACAAGACGGCCGCCCTCTGCGCCTTGAACTGCTGGCGGGCAAACGAGGCGACCACGCGGCCCTGGAAGTCGTCGGTGAAGGCGGCGCGGAAGACGTACGACTTGTTCTTGGTGGTGTTGGGGTTGGTGGACCAGGGCGTGATCATGGGGGCCCTTTCCGATTCGGCGATGTCGGCGGCCGGTACCGCGTTGCGGCTGGCGTTGGGGCCGATCATGGCAATCACGCTGTTCTGGGAGTAAAGCTTCTGCGCGGCCGCCACGGCCGACTGGGCCTTGTCCTCGTTGTCCTCAACGAAGAGGCGGATGGTGTAGCGCTGGCCGCCGACCAAAAGCCCTCCGCCCTGGTTGACTTCGTCCACCGCCATGCGGGCCGCATTCACGCACGACTGGCCGACCACCGGGATGCTGCCGGTAAGCTCCGCGTTGACCCCGACCGGAATTTCCGCGGCCGCGGCGCTCAACGCCGTGGCGAGCGCGATGGCCAACACGACCACAACGGTGAACGCCGGTCCCGACAGCCTTCCAGAACTCCGCATGAAAACCAACCCCTCCCCGTCCGGATAGAGTTGCTCACGTCAGTTGCCACCACGAGAACGTCATTCAGTGTCGGAAAAGAAGTAGAAACAGCATTCGCTACCCATCCCCGCCCCTCCTCCAGGAAATGCCGGGTCAGGAAATGCCGGGTTGAGAGGGCACGCCGCGATGGGAAAGCGCGCCTACGGGGAGACCGGGCGCTGGAGGATTTGCTGCAGGTGCGGCCATGCCCGCTGCAGCAAGGTGGCGGCGTCCACGGGACCGTCCCGGACGAGGGGCACGACCAGGTGGTCCCAGAAGACCGCATCGAATTCCAGGAAGGCCGGAACCGCCGGCAGGGTGCGGGCGAACGGGAGGGCCGCGTCCGCCGCCGCCTGCGCGTCCGCGCGTCCCGGCACGTGCGGCCGCCAGCCCAGGGAGTGCAGCGCCTCGGCGAGGTACTCAAGCGCCGCGAGCGCATCGGGAGTTGCCGGTTCCGGCACGGCGGCCCCCTCGACCCAGGCCCACGTGGCCCGCGATACAGGCCCTGCCGGCACGGGCGCGATCCGGACGGCAAAAGCGCGGCCACCGGCGACCGGGGGTTCCCCCGGCCGGAACGGCGAGGGCGCGCCCGGCACCTCCAGGGGATCGGAGAACAGGCCCATCATGAAGGCGGCCTCGGCCGTGCGGAAGAGGACCTCCGGCGGCCGCTGCCAGCTTGCGGGGGCCGGAGGGCTCAGGCCTTCGTCGATGAAGCGGCGGTAATAGCGGGCGGCCTCCAGCACGGCAGCGTCCCCGCTCCAGGGCTGGCCGGGCGGTTCGAGCAGCGCGCCCCCGGCCTGCCAGATGAACATAGCCAGCGGCGGCCACCCGTTCACCCCCATGGCCCACCGGGACGTCCCCGAACTCACCAGCTGCCTGCCCGCCTCGAGCAGGCGGTCCCAGTTCCACGAGGTCGAGGGGGGCTCCAGGCCCGCAGCCGCCAGGTGCTCGGCGTTCGCATAAAGCAGCACGGGGTCGAGGAATCCGGGTACGGCATAGACCCGCCCGTGCCAGGTGAACGCCTGGAGGGCGGCGGCGGGGGGAGTGTAGGAGGCCACCACGCCGGTCACGTCGGCCAGCCACCCCCGGGAAGCCAGACGGGCGGCGAGCGTGGGGTCCACGACCACGAGGTCGGGCGCCTGGCGCTCGGCGAGGGCCAGGGTGAGGCGGGCCGTATAGTCCCCCCACATGGGTTCGACCCGTATCTGCACGTCCGGGTGCGCCTGCTGCGCCCTGCGGGCCGCCTCGCGCCAGGTGGCGAGGTATCCGCCCCGGGCAGGCACCCAGAAGCGGACGGTCTTCGGCGCCGCGCCGTCCGGCAGCGCCTGCCCGGCCCGGGCTCCGAGCGCAGGGACAAGCAGGGCGGCAGTCGCGGCGACGGCCAGGGCGCGCGTAAAGCCCTTCACACGTTTATCGTAACGCACGGCGCAACGCCGCATGCCCGGCCGCCCTCCTCTTCTTGACGGCGCCTGCCCCGGAAAGAATACTGAAAAGAGGATCTCGCATGTTGCAGGAGGTCGGTGCTCTTGGAGCGTCAGTCGGACATTCTCAGGCGGATCAACGATCTGGCGGCGGAGCGGCTGGCGCTCTGGTCGAAGGGGCACCTGTCCGACCAGGATCGGGAGCGCATCAGCCAGATCACGATGGAGCTCGACCGCCTCTGGGAGAAGCGCCGTGAGGAACGGGCCGCCGTGGCCCACGGCATGCCGTTGCGCAGGCTTCTCTGCGGCGACCTGAGGCGAACTGAGTGAGTGGACCCGGCGCCCTGGAGCCTGCCCCCGAGGCCATCTACGACGGCATCAGGTGGCCTTCTCCGCCTCCCGATCGCCCCTACGTTGCGCTCAACATGGTGATGACTGCCGACGGCAAGACCACCCTGGACGGCGGGCGCCACGAGCGCGCCATCGGCAGCCCGGTCGACCGGGCGTTGATGGTGCGGCTGCGGACCTGCGTGGACGCGGTGGTGCGCGGAGCCGGGACGGTGCGGCGCTCGCCGTACTACCCTCACGTGGTCCCCGGGGCCCGGGAGCGGCGTAAAGCCGCGGGGGTGGCGGAGGTGCCGCTTTTCGTGATCATCAGCGGCTCCGGCGAGCTCCCCCTCGACACGCCCCTCTTCCGTGAACCCCCGCGCCGCCCCCTCGTCTTCGTGGGGCCTGCCGCCCGCCCCGACACCGTCGAACGCCTGCGCCAGGTCGCGCAAGTGCGGGCCGGCCCTGTGGACGTTCCCGGCGTGCTCAGGTGCCTGGCCGGGGAGTTCGGCGTCCGCATCCTCTTGAGCGAGGGCGGCCCCACGCTCAACGCGGCGTTCTTCGAGGCCGGATGCGTGGACGAGCTTTTCCTGACCGTGGCGCCGTTCGTGGCCGGAAGCGCCCGGGATCTCTCCGTGGTGGAGGGGGAACGGTTGCTGCAGCCGTTCCCTGAGCTTGAACTGTTGAGCGTCAACTGGCATGCGAGCGAACTTTACCTGCGTTACCGGGTCCTCAGGGGAGGGCCCGAACGAGGGGGCTGAACCCGGAGTGGGGCTGGCGGTCTTTGCCGCCTTCGCGGCCATGCTCGGCCTCTTTCCCTTTCTTTCCACCTACCTCACCGCCCTGGGGGCCGACGCGGCTCTGGCCGGGGGCGTGCTCGCCGCCTACTCAGCCGCCAACGTGGCGGGCAACTGGGTCGGAGGGCTCCTCGCCGACCGGTGGGGGCGAGGGTTGCCCCTGAGGGTGGGTCTGGCCGGGACGGGCGCCTCGCTCGCCCTGTACCTGGTTCGCCGCCTCGACGTGGTGGCTGGCGCGCACGCGGTGCACGGCTTGATGGCGGGGTTCGTGGCGCCCGCGGCCTTCGCGTGGGTGGGCGACCGGTCCCTTTTGGCAGGGCGGGGGACGGCCATGGGGCGGATTGGCGCCGCCATTGCGGCCGCAGCAGTT
>JBFMCJ010000180.1 GCA_040754675.1 Bacillota bacterium | reverse complement strand
GCGCGCCGATGGCGTATGCGGCCAGCGCCATCCCCTCCAGCACCCGGTGCGGGTCGCCCTCGAGCACGCTGCGATCCATGAACGCACCCGGGTCGCCCTCGTCGGCGTTGCAGATCACGTAGCGATCCGGGCCGGGCTGCTGGGAGGCCAGCCTCCACTTGCGCCCCGTGGGGAACCCCGCGCCGCCCCGGCCCCGAAGTCCCGACCGCTCCACTTCCGCGATCACCCGGTCAGGGGTCATCCGGGTGACGGCCTTCTCCAGGGCTGAGTAGCCGCCGGCCGCCATGTACTCGTGGATGTCGCCGGGGTCGATCTTCCCGCAGTTGGCAAGCACGATCCGGTGCTGCTTGCGCATCTGCGCAAACTCGTCAACCCTGGGCAGGCGTATCGTCTTCACCCCATCCGGCGCGACGGCGCGGCCGGCCGATCCGTTGCCGCCGGCCGTATGGGCCGCGGCCGCTGCGGGGGCTGCCTCTTCTACGGGCGCAACCACGTCACCGGCCGGCTCGCCCAGGGCCACCCCGACGAGCAGGTCCTGCGGTACGATGCCCCTGAGGACGTACCGATCCACCAGGCGCGACGCCGCATCGGGCGACACGGGGCCGAAGGTGAGACTTGGGCGGCCGGGCAGCCGGACGTCCACGAGCACCTCCCGCTCGCACAGGCCCATACACCCGACGCGGCGAAGCCGCGCCCCGACCCCGGCGCCGTCCAGCGCACGCTTCAGCGCCTCGATGACCTGTTCGGCGCCTGCCGCCAGGCCGCAGCTGCCGGCACCGACCCGGATTTCCGGCGCGCTATCGCTCAACGTGCTCCCTCCTCCGCAGCCGCTGGAGCAACCGAGTCAGGCCCTGGCGCGTGAGCCTGCCGTGAATCTCCCCGTCTGCCACGGCCACCGGAGCGCGGCTGCAGCAGCCCAGGCAGGCCACCGTCTCGAGAGAGAACTCGCCGTCAGGCGTCGTCTCGCCCGCCTTGATGCCGAGCGCCTGCTGAAGCTGCTCCAGCAGGGCGGCGGAGCCGCGCACATGGCACGCCGTTCCCCGGCACACCCGGATGGTGTGCCGGCCTGGCGGACTCATGCGGAAGAAGTTGTAGAACGTGGCGACCCCGTAGGCCTGCGCGACGCTCATCCCGCAGGCCCGAGCGGCCCTGACGACCCCGTCTGGGGGCAGGTAGCCCAACTGCTCCTGGATCTGCTGCAAGAGCGGGATGATGCTCGGCCGGTCCGGCGAACTCCGCGTGGCGAGCAACCGCCTCGCCCCCTCGCCGGAAGTGCGCGCCGGTTGCGCTTCTACGACGGGCCGGCCGGCCTCAGGTGCTGGTCTGTCTCCCGGAGAACGTGCATCGACTGGCTGCAGAGGCGAGCACCCCCAGCTGGGACGGTATAGTGACAATGTGCACTTTCACAAAGACACTTCCATTGTGCCCCCAGACCGCGTCCTGGCGCCACGGACAGCCGTCCCGACCCGGTAGGGACAAAAGTCATCCCCGCGGGACGTTATCGATCCCGGTGCGCCACTCTTGTTCCGGCTACCGGCTTCTCAGCAGGGCGCGAACCATCTCCGCCGCACGGTTCAACCCCTGTGCACCCGCGAGCACCAGCACGTCCCCGGGGCTGGTGCGGTTGACCGCTGCCGCTACGGCGTCCTCAAGGGCCGGGCAGTGGATGGGTTGCACCCGGGCGTCCTGAAGGGCGGATAGCAAGGCGTGGCGCTCCTCGTCCCGGACGCGGTTGAGCTCGTCTGCCACGTCCAGGCTGTCGGTGACCACCATGGCCTTCACGGGAAGCCGGTGCGACCACCGGGCGATCACCTGGCCGTTGCGGGCGTTGATCTCCGCACCCCGGCTCCCGCGGATGCCCACGAGCAGCACCACGCTCGGGGCGGCGCTCGCTTCCAGTGTCCGGAACAGTCGCTCGAAGCTGGCCGGATGGCCCGTGGTGTCATCGATGACGGTGAACTCGCCGCGGTAAGCCGGCTCCATTCGGCGCCGAGGAGGCGTGAGCCGAGAAAGTCCCGCCACGACCCGCTCGAAGTTCACGCCCAGCGCCAGGGCGGCTGCGGCGGACGCGACGGCGTTTGACGCTGCGTGGGGGCCGATGAGCGGAAGGTGCACCCGCACGGCGGGCGGGCGCTGGCCGTCGAGGTGTGCGGCCAGAGCCAGCTCCACCCCGGAGAGGCTCATCGAGAGAATCCGGCCTTCCACGCAGCCCCGTTCCCCTTCGCCCGAGGCAGGGGCGTGGCCGCCGTCACCCGCGCCGGCTGGCCCTCCGTCCAGCAGCGCGTACCGGATGCGCCACTTCCCCGGCCACCGGGAGGCAAGGGCAACGGTCTCGGCGCTCGAGGTGCTGTAGGCGAGCGCGGCGCCCGGCTCCAGCAGCTCGAGAAACCGCGCCTTGGTGGCCAGGTAGTGCCGGAAAGTGGGGTGCGCGTCGGCGTGCTCGTGGGGCAGGAGTTCGGTGAGAACGCCGGCGCTCAGGCGGAGTCCAGCGGCCCGGCTCTGCATCAGGGCGTGGGACGACACCTCGACCACCGAGCAGGCCAGGCCCTCGTCCGCCATCGTGCGCAGGGCCGCCTGCAGGGTGACGGCGTCGGGGGTGGTCAGGGGCGACGGAGCGGTGTGATGGCGGGTCAGGATGCCGAGCGACCCGACGGCACCGGAGAGACGGCCGGCGCCGTTGAGGATCTGCCGCAGGAAAAGCGCCGTCGAGGTCTTCCCCACCGTCCCGGTGATGCCGACGACGGCCAGATCCCTGGAGGGGTGGCCGAAGAAGGCCGCCGCCATCCACGCAAGCGCCAGCCGGCTATCCGTGACGAGCGCCACGCACAGCCCCTCCGGGCGGCGCGCGACGGCCCGCGCGACCTCGGGCCTGTCCACCACGATGGCAGAGGCTCCCCGGGCAACGGCGCTTTCCACGAACCGGTGCCCGTCGGCGCGGGCGCCCCTCACCGCCACGAAACAGAAGCCCGGCCGCACCCTGGCCGAGTGAAACGCGACCCCGGCCACTGCCCGGCCGGCGCACTCGGGGCGACCGTCGGGGAGGACCGCCACCAGGTTTGGGACGCTGCCCAGCAGCACAGTCAGCGGAACGGGCGGCCGCGCCGGGGCCGGAAAGCCATCCGCCGGCTCTGCCGGATCCGGCGCGGCGCCGTTAGCTTGCGGCTCCAGGTGGACCGTTCGTCCCTTCTTCTACCGTCCCGGCCCGCCCCGGGCGCACCGGGCGGGTCTTCGCCCCTGGCCGCCCTGGGGCCTTAGAAGGCAGGCAACACGGCGCCCTTGTAGCGGTCGAGCAGGAACCGCTTGACCTCCTCCGAGGTCAGCGCCTTTGCCACCTTCTGCAGGGCCGGGCTATCCTTATCTTTCGTCCTGACCGCCAGGACGTTGGCCAGCGGGCTGATGTAAGGCTGCTTCACGTCCTCCAGCACGATGGCGTCCCGGACGGGGAAGAGCCCGGCCTCCAGGGCGTAGTTGCCGTTGATGACCGCCCCGTCCACGTCGGGGAGGGCCCGCGGCAGCTGCGCGGCTTCCAGTTCCCGGATCACGAGGCCCCTCGGGTTATCCGTGATGTCAAGCACGGTCGCCTTGAGCCCCAGGTCGGGCTTGAGCTTGATGAGTCCCGCCTGGGCCAAAAGCTGCAGGGCGCGACCTCCATTCGTCGGGTCGTTGGGAATCGCGATGATGGCGCCGCGGCGCAGCTCCTCGGGCTTCTTCACCTTGCGCGAGTACAGCCCCATGGGCTCGATGTGGACCCGGGCGATGTACGTGAGCTCCAGGCGGTGGTCCTTCGAGAAGGTCTCGAGGTAAGGGATGTGTTGGAAGTAGTTAGCATCCAGTTCCCCTTCGGCCAGCGCCAGGTTGGGTCGCACGTAGTCGGTGAACTCGATGATGCGAAGCTCGACGCCCTCTTTGGCGAGGATGGGCTTGATGAACTCCAGCACCTCCGCGTGCGGCACCGGCGTGGCGCCAATCCGCACCACGACGGTGCTCGCTGCGGCGCTCGCCTGTGGGGCTGCGACGCCCGGCCCCACCGCCAGCACCAGAACCGCCGCCAGCCCGGCTGCAGCGATGGCCCTGACGGCCCGACCCGCCGAAATCCCTGCCAGTAGCCTGTCCACCAGTGTCATGGTATGAAGCCTGCCCCCCTCTTGAGCCCTTCGGAATCCTGACCTCCGTGCCGCTCTACCGTCTGAGGCGGCGAGCGAGCGCATCGCCGATCGCCTGCATGCCCTGCACGAGGACGACCAGCAGCACGACCGTCTGCACCATGATGTCGGTGCGGAAGCGCTGATAGCCGTAGCGGACCGCAAGATCCCCCAGCCCCCCACCTCCCACCGCGCCTGCCATGGCCGAATAGCCCAGCACGTTGATGGCCGTGATGGCGGCCCCCAGGGCCAGGGCCGGCATGGCTTCAGGCAAGAGCACACGGGTAATGATCTGCCAGGGGGTGGCCCCCATCGACTGCGCCGCCTCTACGACGCCCGGGTCCACCTCCCGCAGCGCCGTCTCCACCACCCTCGCCACGAACGGGATGGCGGCCACGGTCAGCGGCACCATGGCAGCAGCAGTGCCGATGGAAGTCCCGACCACCCACCGGGTGAAGGGGATGATGGCGACGAGCAAGATGATGAACGGAACCGAGCGGCCGATGTTGACCACCGCCGCCAGCACCTCGCGCACCGGCCGCTTCTGCAGGATGTGACCGCGGTCCGTGACGACCAACAAAACCCCCAGCGGTATGCCGGCGACGTGCGCCAGGAGCGTGGCCACCCCGGTCATGTAAAGCGTCTCGAGCGTCGCCTGCCACAGAAGGCCTGCGGTCATGGCCACTCCACCACCTCGACGCCCCGACCGCGAAGGTACGCCACCGCCTCCTCCACCGAGGAGGGTGGCCCGTCAATGGAAACGATGAGCGCGCCGAACGGGGTCGCTCCCACCCGGTCGATGCTGCCGTGGACGATGTTGACCATCACGTCGAACGAACGCACCACGCTGGCGATCACAGGCTCTTCTGCAACGGGCCCCAGGAAGGCCAGCCGGAACAGCCTCCCGCCCCGCCCGTGCCCGCCCTCGCCCTTGAGAGCCTCCCCCTCCTGGCGCCATCGGCCAAGAACGTGGCCCAGCGCCCGATCCGCCGCCGCCCCCACCAGCCTCCGTGCCGCCGCCGACCTCGGGTGCGTCAGCACCGACACCGTGTCTCCCACCTCTTCCACCCGCCCGCTCTCCAGGACCGCCACCCGGTCGCAGATGGCCTGGACCACCGGAAGTTCGTGCGTGATCAGCAGGATGGTGATGCCAAGGGCCCGGTTGATGTCGCGCAGGAGTTCCAGGATCTGAGCGGTCGTCTCGGCGTCCAGCGCGGAGGTCGGTTCGTCGCACAGCAGGACGCGCGGCTCGGGGGCCAGCGCCCTCGCAATCCCCACCCGCTGGCACTGGCCGCCGCTGAGCTGGGCGGGATGGGCGTCGGCCTGGTCGGCAAGGCCCACCAATTGAAGAAGTTCCATCACCCGGGACCGGATCTGAGCCCTCGGCGTGCCGGCGATCTCCAGGGGAAAGGCAACGTTGCCGAACACGGTGCGCGAACTGAGCAAGTTGAAGTGCTGGAACACCATCCCGATGCGCCGCCTTGCCGAGCGCAGCCGCGCAGGTGCCAACGCGGTCATCTCGAGCCCGTCGACCCATACGCGGCCGCGGTCGGGGCGCTCCAGCAAATTGATGCACCGCACGAGCGTGCTCTTGCCGGCCCCGGAGAGGCCGATGATTCCGAAGATCTGCCCGGCGTGGACCTCGAGCGACACGTCGCGAAGCGCCACCACCTCCCGGCCGCCCTGCACGAAGGTCTTGGTAAGCTCCTCCAGCACTACCATGGGGCGCTGCGAGGCCGGCGCCTCAGTCCGCCCGGGTGGCTTTTCGCCCGGGGCCCGCGCTAGGTGCGCGTCATGGCGCCGTTCTCGGAGTCTTGCCAGGCTCAACGCCAATGCTTCTCTCATGCCTCTCCACGAGCAAAAAAGAGCCTCTTCCACCCGGAAGAGGCCCGTTGCCCGTCTAAGTCGGGGCGCCGACCTCGTATCTCTCCGGGCAATGCCGGCAGGAGTTGGCACCACTGCGGCGCTGCGAAACGCGCCGCCGGTTGCCGGGCTTCATCGGGCCAGTCCCTCCGCCGCTCTTGATACCAGGTCTGCCGAGAGCACCGATCGATTTGTTTGCACCTATAGTAGCCATCGCAGGGAGTGCTGTCAACTTCAGCCTGGCTCCGGCCTTTTCGCTACCGCAGCAGGTTTTGCACACCGGCGCGGGGTATGACACGGACCGGGAGGGAGCCAAAAGGAGGTGGACACCATGAAAACGGTTGCTATAGTGATCGACCGGGACCGATGCAAGGGGTGCGAACTCTGCATCGCCTTCTGCCCGGAGAACGTGCTGGCCCTATCCTCCGGCGATTTCAACGCTCTAGGGTACCGTCCGGCCACGGTGGTCCACCCCGAGGCATGCACGGGATGCACGCACTGCGCCCGCATGTGCCCTGAGGCAGCCATCACCATCACCGTGACCCAGAAGGCTGCCCCGGCCGGCGTCGCAGCGACCTGACCGGAGAGCCAGGAAAGTAGAGCAGGAAGCTGAGCGCAGCGTAATGGCCCAAGGGGGGAGACGTCTTGGCGGACGACGACCTCGCGCGCCCGCGAGTGCTGATGAAGGGTCTCGAGGCGATGGGAGAAGCGGCAATTCGGGCGGGTTGCCGTTATTTTTTCGGCTACCCCATCACCCCCCAGTCTGAACTGCCCGAGTACCTGGCCAGGCGGCTGCCCGAGGTGGGCGGGGTCTTCCTTCAGGCCGAAAGCGAAGTGGCCGCCATCAACATGGTCTACGGCGCCGCCGGCGCGGGCGGCCGGGTCATGACCTCGTCCTCAAGCCCCGGCGTCAGTCTGAAGCAGGAGGGGATCTCCTACATCGCCGGCGCCGAGCTGCCCTGCGTCATCGTCAACATGATGCGGGGTGGCCCCGGGCTGGGCAACATCGCCCCGGCACAGTCGGACTACTTCCAGGCCACCAGGGGGGGCGGGCACGGCGACTACCGGCTCATCGTCCTGGCCCCGTCCTCGGTCCAGGAGCTGGCCGACCTCGTCTTCGAGGCCTTCGATTTGGCCGAACGCTACCGCAATCCGGTCATGGTGCTGGGTGACGGGCTTCTGGGCCAGATGATGGAACCCGTCGTGCTGCCACCTGAAAAGCCCTTCGAGCGCCCTCACCGGCCCTGGGCGACCACCGGCGCCAAAGGCCGGCCGCCAAACCTGGTCAACTCGATCTACCTCGATCCGGTCGTACTGGAGGAGCACAACCTTCGGCTGGCCGAGAAGTATCGCACCATCGAGGCCAAAGAGCAGCGTGCCGTCGTCGAGGACCCGGAGGGTGACAGCCGGCTCTTCCTGGTCGCCTACGGCACGGCCGCCCGCATCAGCCGCGCCGCCATGCGGGCCCTGCGGCGGCAGGGAATCCCGGTCGGGCTCATCCGCCCGGTCACGCTGTGGCCGTTCCCGAAGACCGCGTTCGAGTCGGTGATGGACCGGGCCTTGGGCTTCCTGGCCGTGGAACTCAGCCTGGGCCAGATGGTGGAGGACGTGCGGCTGGCAGTGGAGGGGCGCCGCCCCGTGGAATTCTACGGCAGAACCGCCGGTATGCTGCCGGAGCCCGAGAGCATCGCCAAACGCCTCGAGGCGATGCACCAGCAACTCGGCGCGGACGTAGCAGCCCAGGGAAGAAGGTGAGGTCAGGTGGCCAAAACCATCGAGGTCTCGCAACAAACCCGGACCCGGGTGCTGGCGGCCCGGCCTAA
>JBFMCJ010000179.1 GCA_040754675.1 Bacillota bacterium | reverse complement strand
AATTCGCCGCAGGGCCGTCGATGCCGGGTCGGGGTAACGTTCGAGAGAGGCCGCAGGCCACCGGTCCTCCCACGAAAGGCCCGGCAAGAAGAAGTTGAGGTTGGTGCTGAAATCGAGAACCGGCCCGGATGCGCCGTCCCCGGACCCACCGGCGCCAGCCGGCGTGCCACCATGCACCGGTACCTGCATGGCCAAAAGCTCCGGGCGAACCCAGCGAACTGCGTCACCGTCGAGGGGCATCGCCAGCCTCCCTTCCCGCCCGTCCAGCGCTATCCGTTGGCCATAAGCCCGGCCGGCCTGATGAATGACATGGCTAGCGCAACCAGGACCGCGCAGACCACGGCCAACCAGCCGGCGGTTTCGACCAGGCGGCCAGCCCGGGCGATGTCGTGGGGGCCCGGGTCCCGGGCCTCTCGATGGAGGGTGTAAAACCCCACCTTTTCAAGCCGCACGCCCAGCAGGCCGGCCGCGGCAGCCATGGGGTGACCGGCGTTGGGGCTCGGCGTGAGGCCTGCATCCCGGCGCCACAACCGCCACCCACGGCCGACGTCCTCCCCCCGCAGCCGCCCGGCGGCCAGGAGCAGCAGGGCGGTCAACCTGGCCGGTATCCAGTTGGCCGCGTCGTCAAGCCGAGCGGGCCCTTTACCGAGATACTCGTACGGGCCGCGGTATCCCCACATGGCGTCGAGGGTGTTGACGAGCCGGTAGCACCAGGCCCCCGCCAGGCCTCCGATGGCCCCGTAGAAGATGGGGGCTACGATGCTGTCGTTGGTATTTTCGGCCAGCGACTCGATGGCGGCGCCGGCCACCTGCCCCGGCGAAAGGCTCGCCGTGTCGCGGCTGACCAGATGCCAGGCCAACCGCCGGCGGGCCGAGTCCAGCTCACGCCTCTGCAGCGCCCGCTCGACCTGCCGGCCGGCCTCGACCAGCGCCCGGACGGCAAAGGCGGGCTTGATGGTGACGGCATAGGCGGCCACCGCCAGCCACCCGGGAAGGTGTTGCACCAGCCACCGCTCCCACCCATGCAGCAGCGCCGCAAGCAGCCCCAGGAAGGCCAGTTCAATTGCGGCTCCGTACAAAAACGCGGCCCGCGAACGGCGGGGAGCGTGACGTTCCAGGTAACTGAAGCAAAGCCCCATCCAGCGCACCGGGTGCCATCGGGACGGCAGCTCGCCGAAGCGGCCGTCGAGGGCTGCGGCCAGCAACAGTCCGGCAGCGGCCAGCCACGGTTGAGCCACGGCCTGTCACCGGCCCCGGGACGCCAGCAGCAGCAAAGTGGAGGTCTCCGCCAGCACCTGAACGGCTCCGTATTGATCGCCGGTCAGCCCGCCGAGCAGGCGGCAGGCCCACCACCCGAACGCCATGCCAACCAGCCCGGCTGCCGCCAGGCTGACAAGCCCGAACGTTCCCGCCAGCGCCGCGGCGGCCCCGGCCGCCACCAGTGAGGCAGCCCCCGCATGCACCCATCGGGCTTCTCTTTTGATCCAGGCAGCGAGCCCTTCGGCACGGGCGGCCGGAAAAGCCACGACCGCCACCGCCATGGCCCAGCGGCTCGCCGTCGCAGCAAGCAAAAGCGCCGCCGGAGGGCTGGGGTTGTACGACAGGGCCACCCACTGAACCAGCATCGTCCAGACCGCCCCCACCACGGCGAAGGCACCTGCATGGCTGTCGCGAAGGATCTCCAGGCGCCTCTGACGGTCGTGGCCGCCAAACAGCGCGTCGCAGCTGTCCAGCCATCCGTCCCAGTGAAGCCCCCGGGTCGCCAGGAGGCCTGTCCCTATCGCCGCGGCCGCGGCCAGTTCCGGGCCAAAGCCACGGGAGACGGCCCACCAGGCGCCCGACTGCAGTACCCCGACCAGCAGCCCCACCAGCGGGAAGTAGCCGATACCGGGCCTCACCACGTACCCCTGCTCCCGCCGGCCTCGGGCGTCGGGCCCCGGCAGTACGGTCAAAAAGGCAAAAGTGGCCCACGGACGCTCCAAAGGTCCGTGAAAACCCTGCCTGAGCTTCACAGGCGCCCGGACACCCCGGCCTCCTCGAAGGTGGCCATCTCCCCACACAAACGGGCGGCCGCTTCCACGATAGGAAAGGCCAGCACCGCGCCCGTGCCTTCACCGAGCCGCATGCCCAGGTCCAAAAGCGGGCGGAGCCCGAGGTGGTCCAGCGCGATCCGGTGGCCCGGCTCGCCGGAGCAGTGACCTGCGATCCAGTACGCTCGGGCCTGCGGCACCAGGGACGAGGCCACCAGCGCGGCCGCCGTCACGATGAACCCGTCCAGCACCACGGGAAGGGCCTGCGAAGCAGCCTCGACGAGGCCGCCGACGATGGCGGCAATTTCCAGGCCTCCCACCGCTTCGAGAGCGCCGATGGGGTCGTCCGGCCGGGGCTGGTGCCGTTGTAAGGCCGCAGCCACCACCTGCCGTTTGCGCGCCACTCCCTGTTCGTCCAGGCCGGTGCCCGGCCCCACGACCCGTTCCAGGCCCGCGCGGGTCCAGATGGCCACCAGGGCGGTGGCCGGCGTGGTGTTGCCGATGCCCATCTCGCCGAACGCGAGCAGTTGGGCTTCCTCGGCTGCGGCCTGCCGCACCAGTTCCCGGCCGATACCGATGGCCCGCCAGACCTCGTCGCGGGTCAGGGCCGGTGCCTCGGTGAGGTCCCGGCTGCCGCTGCGGACCCGGCAGGACCACAGCCCGGCTGCGGGCGGCAACGGTGTGGCGACGCCGACGTCGGCTATCCAAAGCCTGGCCTGCATCTGGCGCGCCAGCACGTTGATGGCTGCCCCGCCCCGCAGGAAGTTGGTCACCATCTGGGCGGTCACGGCCTGAGGATAAGCGCTTACGCCCTGAGCGACCACACCGTGGTCGGCGGCAAACAGGATGACCGCCTTCCGCCGGGGTACCGGGGGCGGCGCCTGGCGGAAGATGCCGGCCAGCCAAACTGCCAGGGTTTCGAGGAAACCCAGGCTGCCGGGCGGTTTGGTCAGGACCCCCAGTCGCCGCTCGGTTTGCTCCATGGCCCGCTCGTCAAGGGGCCGTACAGGGGGGAGAGCTTCCATGGCTCAAAAACCCGTCCTCCGCAGTTCATCTTCGCGGGCATCGAGGCAGGCCCGTACGAATCGCCGGGCGAGGGCCGGCCAGGACAGGAAATTGAGGTGTACGTAGCTGGCCCACAGCCCGCCGACGGCGGCGCCGTCGCGCCGGACGTTACCATCACCGTCCCGCCATTGAAGGGCCGGGGGCAGGTCCGGAGGTCGCCCCGCCCACTCCGAGTAGTGGAACTCGTGACCGCGCACCGACTCTCCCCGGTACAACAGCCACGAGTCCGCAGCCGCTTCAGCCTGGCGGTAACCCATCTTCACGCGGCGGACCATCACCGCCTCTCCCGGCAGCACGCCGGCCATGGGATGCCGCTCGCCATCGACCACGATCGCCTCCGTCAACACCATCAGGCCGCCGCATTCCGCGTAAATCGGCCTGTGCGCCCGAAACAGCGCCCTCAGGCCGTCGAGAAAGGAGCGGTTCGCCGCCAGCCGGGAGGCGTAGAGCTCGGGGAAGCCGCCGCTGAGGACGAGCCCGTCGGCCTCCGGGGGGATCGCTTCGCCTTCGCCGGGGCGGAAAAAGCGCAGCTCGGCTCCCGCCTGTTGCAGCAACTCCAGGTTCTCGGGGTAGTGAAAACTGAACGCTTGGTCGTTGGCCACCGCGATGACGGGCCTCGCCCCCGCAGCAGCGCCGGCCGTTTCAATGGCCGTCGCCTCCGGTCCCGCCGGCACGGCGCAACGCCGCGCGACCTGGCCGGCGGAGCATTTCGCCGGTTGGCCGGAGCCCCTGCTCTCCCGCGCAAGGGCAGGAGCCCGGGCCGCCGCCTGCCACAGGCCGTCCAGATCCAGATGGCGCGAAACGGCATCAGCGGCCGCCTCGACGAAGCGCTGCCAGCTTCCCGGCTCAACGGTGGGAACCAGGCCGAGGTGGCGTTCCGGAACCGACAGAGCCGCCAGCTTCGGAACCCAGCCGAACACCGGAAGCCCTGTGGCCCACCGGACTGCCTGGGCCACCCCCTCACCGTGGGCGCGGCCGGCCACCCGGTTGATGATGACGCCCGACCACATCAGGTCGGGAGCAAAGCGCACGAAGCCCAGGGCGGTAGCGGCCACGCTTCGGGCAGCGGCACGAGCGTCCAGGACCAGCACCACCGGGAGTCTCAAAAGCCGGGCGAGTTCGGCGCTACTGCCCGCGTCGTCCCGGTAGGCATATCCGTCGAATAGCCCCATGACGCCCTCGACCACGGCCACATCGGCGTCGAAGGCAGCCCTGAGGAAAAGCGCGCGCAGGCAACCGGCCGGGACCAGCCAGCTGTCCAGATTGCGGCCGGGCCGGCCGCTGGCCAGCTCGAGGTAGGTGCGGTCGATATAGTCCGGGCCCGCCTTGAAGGCTTGTACGCACCGCCCCTGCTTGTGCCACGCCGCAATGAGGCCCGTGCTCAGGGTTGTCTTGCCAACGCCGCTTTGGGTCCCGGCCAGCATCAGCCGGGGCAGCTCTACCTGCTCGCGGCCCTGCACGCCTCCTGGCCCCCGTTCAGTAATCGATGCCGGGCTGGGCTGCGATGCCCTGCGAGTACGGGTGCTTGACCTCCTTCATCTCGGTCACGAGGTCGGCCAGTTCCACCAGCGCCGGTGGGGCGTGGCGCCCGGTGATGATCACGTGCGTGTGCAAGGGCCGGTTCGATCGCAGCCACTGCACCACGGCGTCGGCCGAAAGCCAACCGTAGTACAGCGGGTAGGTGAATTCGTCCAGGAGGACCAGGTGGTAGCGGCCCGACGCGATCTTCTCCCGGGCGAGCTGCCAGGCCGACCGGGCCCGTTCGGCCGTCCGGTCGAGATCCCGGGAAAGCCACGTGAACCCGTCCCCTGACTTGATCCACTCAATGCCCAGCTCCTGCGCCGTTCGAACCTCGCTCCACCGGCCGGCCTCGTGCTTGATGAACTGGATGACGCACATGCGCCACCCCTGAGCCCATCCCCTGAAGAGAAGACCCAGCGCCGCCGTTGTCTTGCCCTTCCCGGTTCCTGTGTAGACGACGAGGAGCCCCCGGGCGGCACCCACCAGCCACCGACCTCCACTCCCTCAGCCCTGCCCGGCGCCAGCCCGCGGCCGCTCTGCCGGCACGGCCCAGCGCGCTACCACCATGGGCGTGCCGTAGGCGGGGTGCGTGACCACGTCGCAGGGGATTTGAAAGACCCCTTCAAGCAGTCGCGGCTGCAGCACCTCGGCGGGCGTTCCCAGGCCAACCAGCTGCCCCTGCCACAACAGGCCCATGCGGTCGGCCACGGCTGCCGCCTCGTTCAGGTCGTGCATCGTGGCCAGAATGGCCAGGCCTTCCTCGCGGGCCAGGTAGCGGAGGAGGCGCAGCAGGCGGGCCGCGTGCCCCAGATCCAGATGGGCCGTGGGCTCATCGAGAAGCAGAAACCGGGGGGCCTGGGCCAGGGCGCGGGCCAGCACGACCCGTCGCTGCTCGCCCCCGGAAAGCCGGGTTACCGGGCGGTGGCGCAGGGGCCACAGTTCAGTCAGCTTCAGGGCCGCTTCCACGTGGCGGCGGTCGGCCGCCCCGGCCCCCGACCACCAGTGACGGTGGGGGAGCCTGCCCAGGGCCACCACCTGTTCGACCGTCAGCGCCCAAACGGGCGACTCCTGTTGGGGTACGAGGGCCGCCAGCCGGGCAACCGCCTTCGGAGCCAGCTGCCACACGGAGCGTCCCGCAATCATCGCCGTACCTGCCCGGGGGCGAAGCAGCCGGGCCAGCGCCCGCAGCACCGTCGTCTTTCCGGATCCGTTGGGACCCACCAGAGCCAGCACCTCGCCCGGCCGTAGGGCCAGGTTGAGAGCCTGCACGACAGGCCGGGAGTCATAGCCGCAGCTGAGCTCTCTGGCCTCGAGGGCGAGCCCATCGGCCTCAGGACACATGGCCGGGTCCCCCCCGAGTCTTCAACAGGTACAGGAAAAAGGGCGCGCCCAGGACGGCGGTCAAAATGCCGGCCGGCACCTCCGCCGGGGCCACCGCCACCCGCCCGACGTCGTCCGCGAGCAGCATGATAAGGGCTCCCGTGAGCCCGCTGGCCGGCAAGACCCAGCGGTGGGCGGCCGGGAAGGTGTAGCGTGCCATGTGGGGAGCCATGAGCCCTACAAACCCGATGATGCCGCCCGCCGCTACCGCCCCCGCCGTCAGCAGGCTGCTGCCCACCACCACCCCGCCCCGGAGCCGTTCCAGGGAGAGCCCGAGGCTTCGGGCGGTCTCCTCGCCCAGGGCGAGGGCATCCATGGCGTGGTGAACGGCCGAAAGCACGACCGCCCCCAGGAACATCACCGGCACGATGGTGTTGAGGGCCGGCCACGAACGGCCTGAAAAGCCGCCCACCAGCCAGCCGAAGACTTCCAGGTGGGCGCGGTCCTGTAAAAGCAAGAGGCCAGCCACCAACGCGGACAACAGCGTGCTCAAGGCCGCCCCTACCAGCAACAGGGCCTGGGTCGGCAGGCCTCCGCTTGCCTCGGCCAGGACGTACGCCAGCACCACCGCGCCGAGGGCCCCCGAAAAGGCTGCCAGGGGAACCGAAGCAAGCCCGGCGACGCCGAAGCCCCAGCCGCTCAGGATAGCCACGGTCGCGCCGAAAGCGGCGCCTCCCGAGGCCCCCACCACGTACGGGTCGGCCAGGGGGTTACGAAATAGCCCCTGCAGGGCGGCCCCTGCCATTCCCAGCGCCATGCCCGTCGCCGTTGCCAAAAGCGCCCGCGGCAACCTCAGTTCCGTGATGATGGTCTTGTCCGGGAACTCCGCGCCGGCACCCGTCCAGCGGCCTGGAAGCAGGGCCGCCACAGCCCGGCCCGGCGGGATCCACACCGGGCCGATGGCGAGGCTGCCGGCAAACAGAGCCATCAGCAGACCGGCCAGCAGGGTCATGCGAATTGCGGGGCCCTGCACGGTAGCTGAACCTCACCTTCGGGCCGGAAGGGCCTGCTGCGGTACAGCGTTGGGGTCGGGCGGCGGTTCGGGGAAGAGTTCCGGGTACAGGGCGCGGGCTACGGCCTCCAGGCCCTGCACCAGGCGAGGCCCCGGACGGGAGACGATGCTGTCCTCGATGAGGTAGACCCGACCCGTCTGCACGGCCCGGACGCCGTGCCAGCCGGTCCGCACCCTGAGGTTCTCCAGAGCGAGGCTGCGGCCGTGAGAGCTGGGGCCCAGGATGACATCGGGATTTCGGCGGATGAGTTCCTCCAGGCTGACTTGCGGCCATTCGCGCTGCACGTCGGAGAAGATGTTGATGCCGCCGGCCAGTTCGATGAGCTGGCCGATGAACGTTTGCGGCCCTGCCGTCATCAGCGGGTTGTCCCACACTTCGTAAAAGACCCGGGCCCGGCGGGAGGGTTCGACGGCGGCCACACGGCTACGGACGGCCTCCACCCGAGCCTGCATAGACCGGACGACCTGTTCGGCTCGGTGGGCATGGCCAGTCAGCCGGCCCACCTTGCGGATGTTGTCGTAAAGGTGATCGAGAGAGCGGGAATCCACGGAGAAAACCGGGATTCCCAACCGGCGCAGGGCGTCGATGACCGGCTGTTGAAGGGAGCCGGCGGTCAGCACCAGGTCGGGCTCCAGGCCCACCACTTTCTCGACGCTGATGGACTTGGCCGCAAAGCCCCCTACTTTTTCAAGGGATCGCACTTCCGCAGGGAAGTCGTCGAACAAGGTAACCCCAACCACCTGATTGCCGGCACCGACGGCAAAGAGTATCTCCGTGTTGGAGGGCGCCAGGGAGACGATGCGGCGGGGTCTTTCGGCCAGGGTT
>JBFMCJ010000178.1 GCA_040754675.1 Bacillota bacterium | reverse complement strand
CGCTCCTGCCACCCGACCCGCTGCACGCCCCCGTCCCGTCACCCGGCGTAGTTGAGAGCCACCGTCTTGAGCTGGCTGTAGAAGTCGATGGCGACCTTGCCCTGTTCCTTGAAGGGGGTGCCCGACGCCTTCGTCCCCCCAAATGGCGCCTGAAACTCCACGCCCGCCGTGGGAACGTTGACGCCCACCACGCCGGCCTGCACCTCGCGGATGAAGCGGTGCGCCTTCGACAGGCTGGTGGTGCAGATGGAGGCCGAAAGCCCGTAGGGGGTGTCGTTGGCCAGTCGCAGGGCGTCATCGAAGTCGGCCGCTTCGAGGATGGCCACCACGGGGCCGAAGATCTCCTCCTGCGCGATGGTCATCGACGAGACGACGTCCGTGAAGACCGTCGGCGCGACGTAATACCCTTTCGCGAAGTCGCCTTCGGTCAGGCGATGCCCACCCAGCACGAGGCGCGCGCCCTCCTCCACCCCTTGCTGGATGTACCCCAGGATGGTGTCGAGCTGGCCCTGGTCCACCACCGGGCCGACGTAGGTGTCCTCCTCCAGCGGGTGGCCAACTTTCAGCGTGCGGGCGTGCTCGACGAAGCGTTCGGTGAACGCCTGCAACACGGGGCGCTCCACGATGATACGGCTGGTTGCCGTGCACTTCTGGCCGGCGGACCGGTATGCCCCGTCCAGGGCGAGTTCCACAGCCAGATCCAGGTCGGCGTCCGCCAGCACCACCAGCGGGTTCTTGCCGCCCATCTCGCACTGGCACCGGATGCCCCGGGCCGTGGCGTCCTGATAGAGGCGCTCCCCCACCGCCGTCGAACCCGTGAACGAAACCGCCCGCACCCCACCGGCCCGGAGCAGCGCGTCGCCCACGATGCTGCCGGGGCCGACGACCGCGTTAAGAACGCCCTCGGGCAGCCCGGCCTCGACCAGTGCCTCCACCAGCTTTAACCCCGTCACGGGCGCCTGGCTGGCCGGCTTGAAGACCACGGTGTTGCCGGCCACCAGGGCCGGAGCGATTTTCCAGGCCGGAATGGCGATGGGGAAGTTCCACGGGGTTACGATGCCCACGACCCCCAGGGGCTCGCGGACCGTGAACAGAAACACGTTGGGGCGGCCCGACGGCAGCGTCTCGCCGGCAAGCCGCGCTCCATCCCCGCCGAAGAACTCCAGAATCTGCGCCGCCCGCAGCACCTCGGCCCGCGACTCGCCGATGGGCTTGCCTTCCTCCCGGCTGAACAGGCGCGCAATCTCGTCGGCACGGCCCCGCAGGATGGCGGCCGCCCGGTAGAGGATTTCCCCTCGGGCCAGTGCCGTCTTGCGGCTCCACGACGGGAACGCCTGAGAGGCGGCCTCAACGGCCCGCCGCACGTCCTCCGCCGGCGAACGCGGCAGTACCGCCACGACCTCCGTCGTGTCGGCCGGGCTGCGGTCCTCGTACGTCTCCCCCGTGCTGGCCGGCACCCAGCGCCCACCGATAAGGTTGAAGTACTGCGACACGACCTTCTCATCTCCCCCTGCTGTTCGAGTCGCGGCGGCCGAGCCGGAGGCACGGCATCACGCGCCTCGCCGGTTGGCGCCAATGTACGCACGAACGACGTGATCGTTGGAGAGAAGCTCCTGCCCGGTGCCCTCCAGGGTCACTCGGCCCCGTTCGAGCACGCAGGCGTAGTCGGAGATCAGAAGCGACTGGCGTACGTTCTGTTCGACGAGAAGCACGGTCAGCCCCTGCTCCTTTAACCGGCGTATCACCTGAAAGAGATCGCGCACCACCAGGGGCGCCAGCCCCAGGGACGGTTCGTCGACTGTCAGGAGCCTGCCTTGTTCTGTCCCGCCCAGCGATAGCGGCGCCGTGGTGACCTAGCCACCTGCGTCGTGGGTTCTACCAGGCCGAGGTCAGTGAGCGACTTGAGGGCAAGCCGGACCGCCGATGGGCTCAATCCGGTTGCGTCGGCCAGTTCCTGCGCAGATGCTTCCCGGCGGCGTCGAAGTACGTCGGCCACGACGAACAGAGCCGCCTGTCGTCGGCGCCGCGCGGGTGGGTGCTCTTCTTCGCGTCTGGACAATGTTTCACCCGGCAATACGCGAGCCGGGAATTCTGTCGGAAACTGCAAAGGAAATACCATGCCTGAGCCGTGAGGGTCTTGAGTCGCCCCTCCCGGCGCAAGCGAATACACGGTCCACCGACTGGTACCCTGACGTTCGAGCAGCCCTTTTGCCACGAGGTCGGCGAGCTCACGTGTGGCGACCCTTGAGTCGATGCCGGTCAGGCGGCAGTAGTCCGCGTTCGCGATGTAGGAGCGGTGCCGAAGGTAAGCAAGAGCGAAACGCTGTGAGTCGGTGAGGCTGATGCCCCTGGTGCGCTCTTCCAGCCAGCGAAGCGTATCGCCGTCAAGAAGAGAAGCGTTCGAGAAGGTCACCGCAAATGTCGTGACCCTGTCCTCAAACGTCGGCGGCTGCATGCCGAGCCGCCGCAAGAGTGCCACCATGGCAGCTATTCCGGATCCGCGGTGTTCACACAACGCCTCACCGTTTGCGCCTGCCGGTAGGTCTTCGAGGATATTCATCAGGAAGAGGTTTCTGGAAGCCTGCACCCCCGGTTTACCTAGGTCGTCGACGGTAACGGGCCCAAATAGCCCTCCGGGGTTCAGTACCGTAAGGCGACTTGGAAACATCTGAATTTGGACATGGCTACCCCTGGCCATGGGGCTGTAATCGCGGTGCCCCAACGCGTTGACGATTGCCTCTCGCAGGACGGCTTCCGGGTACTCCCACATCTCTTCGCGAAAGAGTCCGCGGATGATCTCCCGCTGTCGCATGTTTCGCTTGATCGCTCGCAGGGCATCGGCAACCATTACGGGGATCGGACCCGAGATTTTCTCGTCGTCAAGGAACCGCTCTCCTGCCGGTCCCGGCTCACCCGCCCGATCCGTCGGGTATCGAACGAAGGTTATGCAGATCCCGGGAAACCGCTCTTGGGGATACTTGCCAAAACACAGGTACCCTGCGAGGGTCGGCACAATCCGGTTTTCCAGATCTACCACAACCTTGAAGGTTTGGAGTAGCTGAAGGTCTGGCAGGTCCTTCCATCGGGCGCTGCGTCGAGAGCGTATCCGATGCAGGAAGCGCTGCAGGAGGTCATGGTCGAGTTCGTCGAGCGTGGCATCCGCCACCGGCTCGACGTCGTATCGAGGCTGCTGGCGCCCTTCTAGCAGGGCGTAGATTTCGTACTGGGTGAGCTTGCGGTCTCCGTCAGCGACACGGATGTAAGCTCCGTTGACGAGGCCTTGTGGGCCGTAGTAACAGGGCTTCTCGGCATAGGACAGCTCGGGGATCTCCACCGTGACCAGAAGGCGCCGGTCTATCTCGTGTATTTCGATGACTGGCCGTAGCGGCGGTACCATCCGATCACAGATGGAGGCGAGATCGGCCTGGAGTTTTCCAGGGTCATGCACACCCACAGGCTCGAACTGGTGGGACTCGTCGACGCCCAGTATGATGACGCCTCCGCCTGGAGTATTGGCGAACGCAGACAGGGTTTTCCAGGTGTCGCGTGGGAGGTCTGTTCTCGCTGCTTTCGCTTCGACGTACAGCGTATCCGCGTTGACCTGACGCAAGGACGCCAGTATCTCTTGAAGCTCCTGGCTGGTCATGCCCGGTCCCCGCTCTCATGCTTGAGAGTCGCACCGCCTGTTAGTATATCCCGGCGCAGGGGATAGGACAACAAGAATGTTGAGTGTATTGTTATGCTTTTGCTATGTTGGGCAGACGGGAAAAGCGCCATGAATCCTGTTAGATAGCTGCACAGTGTGCTTTGTAACGTGCCAATCGAGCTGTGGTCAGCTCACCAATATCGTTGAGTTTGTTGCGTTGTTTTGTGTCATTCCCCGTGCAGTTCACACGAGCGAGGACGGGGCGGCGCCGGGTTTCCTACCGCCCGCAAGTGGCGGCTCGCCTCTCAGCAGCCTGACCGCTAGCGGTGCCGGGCAAAAGCCGCGGTGGCCACGTTTTCGAGAGCCGAGAACCCATGGCGGCCCAGGGGGGCTGGCCTGGTGCCGCGCTGGCAGGTTATCTCATCTTCGGGTCGAGGTGCTGGCGCAGAGCGTCGCCCAGCAAATTGAGGCCGGTCACGGTGACGAACAGTGCCACGCCGGGCGCCGCCGCATACCACCACTGGTCGAGCAGGTAGGCCCGGCCGGCGTTGACCAGAGCCCCCCACTCGGGCGTCGGCGGTTGAGCTCCCAAGCCCAGAAACGAGAGAGACGCCACCGCCAGGGTGCTTTCGCCGAACCCCAGCGTCGCATAGGCGAGCAGCACCGGCAGGGCGTTGGGCAACAGGTGGCGGAACAGGACCCTCGCCTCGCCGGCGCCTATCGCGTGCGCGGCCTCGACGAACTCCCGCTGCCGCAGCCGCAGAGCCTCACCGCGCATCAGGCGCACATACCGCGGGAATTGCACGGCCGCTACGGCCAGCATCGCGTTGTACAGGCTCGGCCCGAGGGCCGCGGCCAGCCCCATGGCCAGCACCAGGGCCGGAAAGGTAAGGGCTACGTCCACCAGCCGCATGCCCCAGGCATCCCAGCGCCCCCCGCGGTAGCCGAGCCAGATGCCGGCGAGGCTTCCCGTGGTCGCGGAGAGCAGGACCGTTCCAAGCGCCACCCGCAGCGTCACTCGCCCCCCGTACACAAGCCGGCTCAAAAGGTCGCGCCCAAGCTCGTCCGTTCCCAGAGGATGCTGAGGGGACGGGGCAGAGAGCCGCGGCCCTACCTCCACCGCCGCCGGGTCGTAGGCAGAGATCCACGGGGCGAACACGAGGCCAAGGGCAACCACCCCGGTCAAGGCGGCCCCCATCGACGCCCCCGGCGTGCGCAGGAACCTAACCGTACCGGATCCTCGGGTCCACCACGGCATAGAGCAGGTCCACCGCCAGATTGATGAGCGCAAAGCCGGCTCCCACCACCAGGGTGAAGCCGAGGATGGCCGGGTAGTCGAGGCTGCCGATGGAATCCACCGCGTACTTGCCCATCCCGGGCCATCCGAAGATGGTTTCGGTGAGCACGGCGCCGCCCAGAAGCTCCCCGAACGCCAGCCCCACCGCCGTAAGAGCGGGAATCGTCGCGTTCCTGAGAGCGTGCCGGAAGACGACCACCCGCTCGGTCAGACCCTTCGCCCGCGCGGTTCGCACGAACTCCTCCCGGAGCACCTCCAGCATCCCGGTGCGGATCATGCGCGCCACCAGCGCGAGTTGCACCGAACCCAGCGTGAACGCCGGCAACACCAGATAACGGGACGCTATCACAAGCGCCTGCCAGTCGCGGGAAAGGAGGGCGTCGATCAGGTGAAGCCCGGTGTAAGCCGGCGGGGGGTCGAGGAAGGGGTCGAACCGGCCCTGAGCCGGCAACCACCCCAACTGGCGGTAGAAGAGCAGCACCAGGAGCAGCCCCCACCAGAAGACCGGGGTTGAGATGCCGGCTACGGCCACCATCCGGGTCAGGGTGTCCCAGAGGCGGCCGCGGACGGCTGCGATCGTGCCCAGAAGGGTGCCGGCGACGGCGGCAAACGCCATGGCCGCCGCGGTGAGCTCCAGGGTGGCGGGGAACCGCTCCCGTAAGTCCCCCGCCACCGGCCGCTGGGTTCGCAGGCTCCTGCCCAGTTCACCCCTGGCGAGACCTCGTAGGTAGCCCAGGTAGCGGACCGGAAGCGGCCGGTCGAGCCCCATTTCGTGACGGACGCGCTCCAGCGTCTCCGGGCTGGCCCGCTGCCCTACGACGAGGACGGCCGGATCCCCTGGGATAGAGGCGCTGATGAAGAAGGTGACGAGCGTCACGCCGAACAGGGTCGGCACCACGGCCAGGAGCCGCCGGAGCGCGTAAGCCCACATGTTGCGCCGGGTCTAGTCCTTCGAGATGCCCGGGAAGTTGTACATGTCGACGAGCATCGGGTTGAAGACGTACCCCTTGACCCGCGCCCTCATCGGGATCTGCAGCGTCTTCTGGTACAGGTAGAGGTAAGGCGACTCCTCGATGACGGTGCGCTGGGCCTCGGCATAGAGTCTCAGGCGTTCGGCCTGGTCCGTGCTGGCGGCGGCGTGCCGCACCAGCTCATCCACCTTCGGGTTCGAGTAGAAGGCGCGGTTGCCCGCAAGCCCCCAGTTCGACGAGTCAAACCAGAAGTTCATGAACATGTACGGGTCAGCGAAGTCCGGCGTCCAGATGCCGAGGGCCAGGTCAAAGTCGCCTTCCTGGTACTTCTGCCGCAGCGTTGCCCACGCGTACTGCTCGAGCTTCACCCGAACGCCGGCGGCGGAGAAATTGGCCTGCAGGTACTGGGCCAGGGCTGGCCACCACGGAAAGCGGTCGGCGAAGAGCAGGCGTAGTTCCCGCCCGTCGTAGCCCGCCTGCTGGAGAAGCGTACGGGCGCGCTGAGGGTCATGGGTGTACTGGAATGCCGCGGGGTCGTGCCCCGTCATGCCCTTCGGGATCGGGCCCCGCATCTGGACAGCCAATCCGCGCTCGACGGTGGCGATGATCCCGGCGTAGTCCACCGCGTAGGCCAGGGCCTGCCGCATCCTGGGGTCGGCGATCTTGCGGTTGTTGATGTAGACGTATTGCACGAAGAACGAGGGGTGTCGCTCGATGCGGACGCCCGGCTGGCTTTCAATCTGCGCGATCTGGTCGGGCGTGAGACTTTCGGCAATGTCCACCTCGCCGCGCTCGAGCAGCAGGCGCTGGGTGTTGGACTCGGGGACGATGCGGATGAGCACCCGGGATAGGGCCGGCTTCGGGCCCCAGTACGCCGGGTTGGCCTCCAGCACCAGGCGTTCGCCCTTGCGCCACTCTCGCAGCACGAACGGGCCGGAGCCCGCTGTATTCTCGGCAAGATACCGCTTCGCCCAGGGATCCTCCTGCGTGGCACGCGCCTGCACCGCCCTGGGGTTGACAATGCTGGCGCCGGGATGAGCAAGCGTGCTCAGGAAGGGGCCGAAGGGCCTGGTCAGGATGAAGCGCACGGTGAGCGGGTCCACCGCCTCGACCCGGTCGAGGGTTGGGAAGACCTCGCTGGGGCCGGCGCCGATGGCCTTGAGGCGTTCAAAGGTAAACCGCACCGCCTCCGCGTCCAGCGGCGTGCCGTCGGCAAACTTAACGCCCGGCCGCAGCTTGAACGTCCACACCGTTCCATCCGGCGAAACGGAGTAGGACTCGGCCAGTTGGGGCTCTACCCCGGTGGTACCGCCTTTGTAGGCCATCAGCCGGTCGTAGGCGTAGTAGAATACCATCCAGGCGTGGTTGTCCATCTCCCAGCCGGGGTCCACCGTTTGCGGATCCGCCGAGGTCGCCACCACCAGCACATCCCGGGGCGGCTGCTGGGCCACGGCCGCCGCCGTGCCCCCGAATAGCACCGCTGCCAGCAGGCAAATCCATACGACGACCGCCCTGCACAACTTCACGACAGCGCCTCCCCCCGCTGCAAGCCTCGCCGACAACCTGGAAAGCGGTTTTTGTCGGCGGGCCTAATGGTTCAGCGGCGGGCCGCCTCCTCCTTGGGGATCTTGAACGCACCCGGGCAGCTGCGGTTCCTACGGTCCCTGGCCCGGCTCAGCCTCGGGCGCTCCCTGGATCGTCCGGATCGCCCTCTCCTCACGCCCGGCGTCTTCCTCGAGCCCCATGCTGCTGAACAGCGTGTACAGCGTCACGTGCACGTCCAGGTCCGACGGGGCAAGTTCTGACGCTTCCCGAAAGAGCGAGGCCGCCCTTTCCCGGTCACCCTTCTCGAGGAAGGTGTTTCCAAGCACCAGCCGCACGACCGGATCCTCAGGAGCCAGCTCGACCGCTCTTTGCAGCGCTTCCAGCGCCTCATCCGTCCGGTTCAT
>JBFMCJ010000177.1 GCA_040754675.1 Bacillota bacterium | reverse complement strand
CGGGCGCTTTCCGGTCATCGTCGAGGTGATCGGGGGGACCCGGGGGCTGTACCGGCAGGAGAAGTTCTTGTTCTGGTGGGAGCGCGAGGGCTGGCACATGCGGTACGTGGAGGGGGACCTCTAACTAACCCTGCCCGGCGCCATGCCGGACCCACCACTCCATGATGCCGTCGGCGATGAGTTCGGCGGCAAGCTGGCGGTTTTCGGCGTCGAGGATCCACCGGAGATCGGCCCAGTTCGTCAGGAACGCCACCTCCACCACCGCGTGGGGGAGGGCCAGTTTGTCCATGTACAGCCCGTTCACCGCAAAGGGCGGGGCCGATTCCGGCAGCACCCTGGTCAGTTGCCGGTGGATCGCCATGCCAAGCTGGGCGCTGCGCAGCGCATGGGCCTCCGCCGGCCCCTCCTCCGAGAAGACGACGGTGGTGCCGCGGTCGTACGGGTCGGGCGAGGCGTTTAAGTGGATGCTCACGTAGGCGTCGGCCCGGGGCTTGCTGGCGTGGGGCCGCAGGCGACGCAGATTGAGAGCGAAGTACCAGCGGTCCCGGTTGGTCTGTTCGCCGTCGGCGTTGTAGTCCGGGGGCTCCTGGTCGCCCTCCCGGGTGAGGTGGACTTCGGCGCCCCGCGCCTCGAGCGCCAGGGCCACGCGGCGCGCGATGTCCAGCGCCAGCGGGTCTTCATGCACGTCCGCCCAGCGGTTGTACGCGCCCGTGTAGCCCCGATGGACGGGGCTCCAGCCGTGCCCGGGGTCGACCACGATCACGAGGCGGCCGGCCGATGGCGCCGCCGCAGCCCGCACGCATAACAGGCACAGAAGCCATAGCGTGAACCCCCGCCGGAAAGGGCCGAGTCGTGATCCCACATGCTTCACGGATGGGCCCCTGAACGGTGGACTTCCGGGGCCAGCGCTTATCCACGGGGATGGCTATGCGGCCGGAGGGGCGGCCATACCCTGGTAGAGGGCGATCAGGACGGCAGCCGCAAGGTGCAGGTCGAACTTCCGCTTCTGACGGTTGAAGACGGCGCTCCCGCCCGCGGCAAGGTACGTGAGAAGGGCCGGCGGCTCGGCCATCAGGTCCACGACGAGCGCGATCCAGCGGTAGACGTCGAACGCGAGGGTCACGCCGGAGAGGCCGGTGACCAGCACGTACAGGAGCGTCGTCAGGGTCAGGGCGATGCGGCGGCGGCCGACGTGGCCGACCGCGCACAGGGCGGCAAGCCCCGCGCCGCGGGAGGCCATGGCAACGAGCGACCGCCGGGCCAGCAGGGCCATCCGGTCCGCCGGAGAGCCGCTTCCCACCTCCTGAGCCGCGGCGCACAGCACGTTCTGGAGGAGTTCCGGGCCGACCGCGCCGGCAACTTGACCATATTCCTGGGCCAGGGCGCGCAGGAGCTCATTCAGGAAAGTGTCCAGCTGGGGCGCCGGGGCGGGGGAGGCGCCCTGCCCGGGAAGGCGCCGGCGCAGTGCGAGGAGGAGTTCCCGGCGGAGCTGCAGGCCGTCCATCGCCCGGCAGCGGAACGTGGCGGCGTTCCACTCGCCGAGCAGGGCCTTGAGATGCGTTTGCGGGTCGTACCTGGGGGCGGCGACCGCCCGGAGCACCCGGGGGAAGGTGAAGACCTGGAGCAGCGACAGGAGTTGGGCTGCCCGGGCGTCCGGGAGGCAGGCCAGGGCGCCGACGAAGCTGCGGCAGAGTTCCGAGGGGCCCCGGGCCTGTCCCGCTTGGGGGTGCAACCCTCTGCGCGGCCGGCGAGGCGGCGCAGAGGCTAACAGGGCGGACTCCAGCGCGGCGGCGAGGTGTGCGTTCCAGTGCAGGCGGCTCAGGCGGTACGCCCGGTGCACCCGCTTCCTGAGCTCCCAGGAGGAGCACGGGGGTTGCACGGGAGTGCCGGGCTGCCGGCGATCCGCGTCGTGGTCTTTTCGGGCTCGGCCTGCATGTGTGCTGATTGGACATCCACCCGCCTCGGTATTCCAGCGGTAGTTGATGCCGGGCGGGGGACGGCTGTGCTGTGAGGCCAGTGCTAAATTCGCTCCTGTGGGCCGCAATGTCCCCCAGGTGCCTGGGAAGACACGCGATGCGAAATGCCCCTCGCACGACCTGCCCCGGGCAAGCTCCGGGCCGGGTGTCGCTCCGGAGGCTAGCGTAATTTCGTTACGTGATTTACGTAGGGTCCCCGATGCTGTAATCTGGAGATGCGACGTCTGGGATGAAAGGGTGGTTGCCGGTGCTTCAGCGCTTTACGCCGCGGGCAAAGCAGTTGGTCGTGCAGGCCGTTCAGGAGGCGCGCCTGCGCAACCAGCCGGTCGGGCCCGAGCACTTGCTGCTGGCGTTGTCGCAGTCTGCCGAGGGCCTGGAGGGGGCCACGCTCAGGGATCTCGGGGTTACTGCCGATGGCGTCGCATCGCACCTTCCTGACCCGGTTCCCGAACCGGATGCCCCGAAGCGCGAGCCGCCATTCTCCCCAACCGGGAAGCGGGTTCTCGAGGCGGCCGCCGAGAAGGCCAGGAAACTTGCTCATACCTACATAGGCACGGAGCACATCCTTCTTGCCCTGGCGGACGAGCGTACCGGCGGAGAAGGGGCCTCCATCCTGAAGGAACTTGGCGTCGACCTGGCAACGCTTCCGGGCATTTTGTTTGGGCGGCCGAGGCTCATCTGGACCGAAGCCAGGGGCGCGGGCACAAACCGGGACTGGGTGGTGAGCGTCCGCCTCGACGAACCAACGCTGACTGCCGTGGACGGCCTGGTGCGGGCGGGGGTGGCGAAGAGCCGGTCTGAGGCGGTGTTCCTGCTCTGCCGTAAGGGGATCGACGCTCACCGGGAACTCTTTGACAGGCTGGCCGAGAAAATGGCCTCGGTCGCTGAGATCGAACAGGAGATGCGCCAGATCTTCAGCGGGGAGGCAGGGGGCAAGTCATAATGGTGCCGAAGGGGGGATTTGAACCCCCACGGGCGTTACGCCCACTGCGCCCTGAACGCAGCGCGTCTGCCAGTTCCACCACTTCGGCACCGCAGATCGGTATGGCAGCGCTGATCGTAGCACACGCGCCGGTCCCCTGTCAACGCGTGTGCGACGCCGGTCACCAGGTTCGCAAGGCCCGTCTTGACACGGTCTGCAGGGCCTCCGTAAGATGGCCCCAGGGCCCACCCAGACTATTGCGATAATTCGCATCATTGTCGCTGCCCGCCGCAGCCCGCGCCGGCGCATGTCCGCTCCTTCATCGAAGGGACGGGGTACCGGATGCTTCTGGAACGCCTTCAACTCCTGACGGCAATCTTCCGCTCCGGGGGCATGGATGCGAGCATGCCCGCCGTCGTTGAGGCCCTGCGTGACGTCCTGGGGGACGCCGCGGTCTATCTGGCCAGCCGCCGGGGGCGCGTTCTTGCCCGTGCGTTACCGCCGGGCACGGCAGTCCAGGCTTTCGACGCGCAGTGGCCGGAGGCGGGGCAGCTTCCCGACCACGTGGCAGCGGGAGTGCTGAAGGTAAACGCCCTGTGCACCGGCCCCGAGGCGCGCCTCGTCACCGGCACCGACCACTCTGCGATCCTGCCCGTGACGGGGGCGGGACGGCGCGTCGGCACGCTCCTCCTTATCCGCGAGGCTGTGCCGTTCTCCGGGGACGAACTGGCGCTGGCCGAGGTCGCCGCGATGGGCGCGGGCCTTGTCATCTCCGCCGCGCTGAGCGAGGAAGAGGAGGGCGAGGCAAAGGAACGCCAGGTGGCCCGCACCGCCGTCCGCAGCCTCTCCTACTCCGAGGTGGTGGCGGTCCAGCGGCTGCTCGACGAACTGAAGGGCGAAGAGGGGCTGCTCGTGGCCAGCCGGATCGCCGACGAAGCCGGCATCACCCGTTCGGTGGTGGTCAACGCCCTGCGCAAGCTCGCGTCGGCCAACGTCATCGAGTCCCGATCGCTCGGCATGAAGGGCACCTACCTGCGCGTCCTCAACAAGGAGCTGCGCGGCGAACTCAGCCGCCAGCACTATCCTCAGGCCGCGCCGGTGGGCCTGCGCCGCCGGCCCTGAACAGGCGCCCCCTGACGACCACGGCCCGGCGGTAGCGGGCGTTGATGGCGTCCATCACCCGGTCGACAGCGCGCGAGCGCTCGGCTCGCTGCTCCCACAGCAGGGGCTGGGTGAAGCGGGTGAGCGACTCGGCCCCGACCCCCAAAAGGCGAAAGCCGCCCGGCCGGGGTGGGAGGTTTTCGAGCAGGCGCCACGCCGTCTCGAACAACGTGGCGTCGTCGGCGGTGGGCTCGCTCAGCGTCATCCGCCGGGTCAGGGTCACGAAGTCCGGATAGCGCGCCTTGAGCACCACGGCCCGGGCCCAGTATCCCTCGGCCCGCAGCCGCCGGCCCACCTCGGCGGCGAGCTGCGCGAGAGTCTGGCGCAACGCCTCGTGTCGCGCCACGTCGCGCTCGAAGGTGAGTTCGGCGCTGATGGACCGGGCCTCCTGCGGAAGCTGCACGGGGCGGGTGTCGATGCCCATGGCGAGTTCATACAGGGACTCCCCGAAGCGCCCCAGGTGTTCGGCGAGGAACGACCGGGGACGCGCCCGCACGTCGGCTACCGTGTGAAGCCCCATGTGGTGCAGCCGCGCCGCCGTGCGAGGGCCGACGCCGGGGAGCCGCTCGACCGGCAGCGGGGGCAACACCCTGTCCACGTCGCCGGGCTCGATGATCATGAGCCCGTCCGGCTTGGAAAGCTCCGTGGCGAGCTTCGCCAGGAACTTGTTGGGCCCGATGCCCACCGACGCGGTCAGGCGCTCCTGCCCGTAAATGCGGGCCTTGATGGCCTGCCCCATGGCACGCAGGCTCCCGAGGCGTCCCCTGTCGGCGGTCATATCGAGGTAAGCCTCGTCGATGGAGACGGGCTCCACCACCGGGCTGAACTCGTGCAGGATGGCCAGGATGCGGTCCGACACCTCACGGTAGAGGCCGTGGCGAGCCTCGAGGAAGATCCCGTGAGGGCATAGCTGTACGGCACGGCGGATGGGCATGGCCGAGCGGACCCCGAAGCGCCGGGCCTCGTACGAGGCTGTGGCGACCACCCCGCGCAGGCTGTCCCGCCGGCCCCCGACGATGACGGGCTTGCCGGCGAGTTCAGGCCGCTCCCGGATCTCGATGGCCGCGAAGAAGGCGTCCATGTCGACATGGACGATGACGCGGGGCGGGCGCTGCCCGTGTTCGATCATCCGTTCGGGTACCCCTGCCCATCGTATCACGCGCCCGGGCCGCCTGCCAGGTGCCGGCCAGGCGGCCCGCCCGGCTCGCTGCGGGCCGAGGGGGGTGTTCGCCGGGCGGTGTGCCCGACCAGGGGCGGTGCTATAATGAACCGCAGAAAAAGCGCCTTCCGTCTCTCCGGCCGTGTGATCGCTGCGGGCGTCGGCCGGGGGCCGGTGGTGGGTTGGTGCATAACAAGGGGTGGTCGGTATCGAGCCAGGACGGACAGCGTTACGGCCGGCGGCCCGGGCGGTGCTGATAGCGTGTTCAGAAGCCGACGACCTGGATCGCTCGCTCGGGGAGCTGGGTGAGCTGGTGCGCGCCGCAGGCGCCCAGGTGGTCGGAGAGCTGGTTCAGAAAGAGCACGCTCCGGACAGTGCGCTGTACCTGGGGCGCGGCAAGGCCGAAGAACTCCAGTCTGTCGCCCTCATGGCCCGTGCCACCCTCGTGGTGGCCGACGATGAACTCACCCCGCTCCAGCGCCGAAACCTGGAGCGGGCCGTAGGGTTGCCCGTGCTCGATCGCACCCAGATCATCCTGGACATCTTCGCCCAGCGCGCCCGCTCCCGCGAGGGCAAGCTGCAGGTCGAGCTGGCCCAGCTCACCTACCTGCTGCCGCGCCTTGCCGGATGGGGGCAGACCCTGTCACGCCTTGGCGGCGGCATCGGCACTCGCGGCCCCGGGGAGACGCGGCTCGAGTACGACCGCCGGCGTATCAAGCGCCGCATTGCCGAACTGCGCCGCCAGATCGAGGGCATCACCCGCCACCGAGACCAGCAGCGGCGGGGGCGTTCGGCGCTGGAGCTTCCGGTGGTGGCGCTGGTCGGGTACACCAACTCCGGCAAGTCCACGCTGCTCAACCAGCTGTCCGGGTCGCACGTGAGCGCCCGCAACAGGCCGTTCGAAACCCTGGATCCGACGGTCCGGCGGGTTTACCTGGCGGAGGGCGCGCAGTGCCTGATGACGGACACCGTGGGGTTCATCAAGAAGCTGCCCACGCATTTGGTGGCGGCCTTCCGCGCCACGCTGGAAGAGGTGGCGCACGCCAGCCTGCTGGTTCATGTGGTGGACGCAAGCGCCCCCGACGCCGAACGCCAGATGCGGGCCGTGTTCGAGACGCTGGAGGAGATCGGGGCGGCGGCGCGCCCGGCGGTGGTCGCGCTCAACAAGATCGACAAGGCGGAGGGGGCGGCCCTGCGGGCGCTCCTCAAGCGCTACCCGGGCGCCGTCCCCATCTCGGCGCTTTACCGGACCAACCTCGATCGGCTGCGCCAGGCCATCGTGGAGGCGCTGCCGGAAAAGGAGCAGGTGGTCGAGCTGTCGATTCCGTTCTCCGAGGCCCGGGTGCTCTCGCTTCTTTATCAGCGCGGCCGGGTCATCGAGCAGGCGTACCTGGACAGCGCCGTGCGGGTCAAGGCCGCCGTGCCCGAGACGCTGGCAGGGCGGCTGGCCGCGTACCGGGTGGATGGGAAGCCGGCTTCCGGCACCCGGGTGGGCGAACTGGAGCGCGCCGCGCCCGCTCGGGCAGGCTGGCGCCGGGCCTATTTCGCCACCCGGCACAAGACGGAGGATGGAGCCTACCCGCGATGAGCGACCGGTTTTACTACGGCGGACAGGCGGTCCTCGAAGGCGTCATGATGCGGGGCCGCACCGCCTACGCGGTGGCGACCCGCTCGCCGAAGGAGGGCATCCACGTCACCGAGCACCCGGGCCAGCCGTGGGTGCGCCGCGCCCGGCTGCTGGGATGGCCGCTGATGCGGGGTACCGTGGCGATGGCCGAAGCGCTCGTCATCGGGTACCGGGCGCTCAACGACTCCGCACGGCGGCTGATGGAGGCCGAGGATGGGGCGCAGGAGGCCCCTTCCCCGCGCCAGAGCGCCGCGGCCCGCCTGATGGAGGTCGCTACCCTGGTCCTGGGCGTGGGGCTTGCGGTGGCCCTGTTCGTGCTGCTGCCGGCCGCCGTGGTGCGGCTCGTGGAGCCGTTCCTGCCGGGTTCCGTCCTGCTCAACCTGGTCGAAGGCGCCGTCAAGGCCACCGTCTTCATCGGCTACGTGTGGGCCATCGGCTTCTTGCCCGATATGGCACGGGTCTTCCAGTACCACGGGGCCGAACACAAGGTGATCAACTGCTACGAGGCCGGCAGGCCGCTGGAGGTGGCGTCTGCCCGGCAGGCGAGCCGGATTCACCCCCGGTGCGGCACCAACTTCCTGTTCCTCGTGGTGCTGGTGAGCGTCGTGGCCTTCTCGGTGGTGACGGGCTTTACGGGCCGGCCGCCCGTCGCCGAGCGGGTGGCCATTCACCTGCTGATCCTGCCCCTGGTGGCGGGGACCGCCTACGAACTCATCCGGGCCGCCGCCCGCCCGTCGGCCCCCCTGATCGTCAGGTGGCTGGCGCGGCCGGGCATGTGGCTCCAGGGCCTGAGCACCCGCGAGCCCGACGACGCGCAGCTCGAAGTGGCCATCGCGGCGCTCCGGGCGGTGCTCGAACGGGACGGGGCGGCCACGCCCGGGCGCGAAGTCGTGGTCGTTTGAGGGATGCTCGCTTGAGCCGGGCCCACTTGAGGGGTTAATCTAGAGCTTACGGTGAGTCAGCAAATGGCGGCTGCGCAGACGGAGCTCGAACGCAGGCTGGGCACGGTGGAAGCCCGTTTTGAAGAGCTGTCGCGCAAACTGACCGACCCGG
>JBFMCJ010000176.1 GCA_040754675.1 Bacillota bacterium | reverse complement strand
CACCGTCGCCAGCGCATCGGTTTTCAGCGTAGCCGACATCCAGAGCGAATGCGCCGGGGCATAGGTGCCGAATCCCGACTCGGCAGACCGAAAAGCCTGCAACTGAGCGGTCGTGGGCAGTCCCGCCCCCATGAGCTGGACCTCGTCCATCACCCAGAGGCAGTCGTTATTCAGCAGGGCAAACGGGACGGGCCAGCGATAGCGGCTCATTCCGTAGCCGCGGTTCAGCGCCCGGGATAGCAACATGTCCTGGGTGCCGATAAGGATCGCGTCCCGCTCCGGGTAGGAGTCCCAGTCCTCTGGCTCCTCGCCGCCCATGAGCAGGCTGACCGCGATCCGGGACCCGCCGCCCGCGGCGGGGCGGCTGTCGCCCGGCTTTTCCGCCCATAGATCTAAGTTCTTGAGCCATTGCTTGGCGTTGCGGTACGTCTGCTCGACCAGCACCCGCATCGGTAGGCAGTAGATCAACCGGCGCGGTGTCCGAGTCCGTATCGAGTCCGCGGCGAAACGCCGGCGCCAGACCCAGGCCAGGACCGCCGCTGCGGTCTTGCCGGCACCTGTCGGAGCGTCCAGGAGAGACGGAAAGGGTTCCGAGGAAGCCAGGCGCCACTGATACGGGAAATGCTCATGCCCCGTTGCATCCTTGAAAAACGCCCTGAATCCGGTCTCATCCGGCGTGTAGTTCGGCCTCTCTGACACCGCTCGACCCCCCGCCTCATCCGTTTCCTAGGGGTCAACCCCTTTTCAGGGATTGTAACAGGCACGCCCTGAAACCACGGTCAACCTTTTGCAAAACCCTACCTCCCGCATGGTTTCGCCACAGCCGACCGGGCTGCACGGTTCTCGGCCTGCTCTTACCGTGCTGCACAGGTGTCGCCAGTACGGCGTCATTTGGAGCCTGACTCGGTGCCCTTTTTAGTTCGCCGTCGAGACCAAGGATCTTGCCGGCTCTCCGTGGAATGCTACGGCCAGCCGGGGGCAAGGGTCGAGTATTGGCGCGCCCAGGCGCCCCCAGCGCAAGACCGACGGGCTATAATGTCGTAGCGACGGGAGGAGAGATCGTCGATGGCGTTTGTGATCGCCGAACCCTGCATCGACACCAAGGACACCGCGTGCGTCGAGGTCTGTCCGGTCGACTGCATCCACCCCGGCAAGTCCGAGGGACAGTACGCCGAGGTGCAGCAGCTCTACATCAACCCGGACGAGTGCATCGACTGCGGCGCCTGCGAGCCGGCCTGCCCTGTCGAGGCCATCTTCCCCGAGGACGAAGTGCCCGACAAGTGGAAGTCCTTCACCGAGAAGAACGCGGACTGGTACAAGCTCTCGGCCGAAGAGTTCGAGGCCAAGTGGGGCTCACCGGGCCGCAAGGAGTGATCTTCAGGGCTTTAACCTGAAGGCGTCGTCTGCCTCCCGGAAGCGCCCCGAAGCGTCAACAGGCGGCATCGGCCAGCGAGGAGCATCCGGGAGGCAGCATGGTTTTCTGCTCTCATGAAGCCCCGCCGGCGAGATGAGCCAGGTGTCGTGAACCGGCGCGAGCCGTTGGGTCACTGGTTCACCGGTAACATGCGTGGCTGAACGCTCCACGGGCCATGCCATTTTACCCGCCCAGTTCCCCTGCGTTGGCCAGCACGACGGCCGCGGTCTTCAGCGACAGCCACGTCAGCAGGGCACCCAACACCGCGAGCACGGCCGCCCCGATGGCCAGCGCCCAGCCGAAGCTGCCGCCGAGGCGCATCACCGCAAACCCGGCACCCCCGGCCGCGAGCACCAGCCCGATGGCTACGAGGACGCTCCACAGGCTGTTGATGTTGCCCTTCATGGCCTGCTGCGGGTGGTCCCACCGGGTGTTGGGGCGCAGCAGGTCGATCCAGAGCCCTCCGGCCAGTGCCGGCCAGCAGCCGAGAAGCCCGCCAGCCGCCCCCAGCGCGAGCGCCCCGAGCGGTGGCTGGAAGACCCACCACCCCGCCACCGTCACCAGCACGACCGACAGGGCTGCAAAGGGCGCCGCAACGAGAAGGCGCGCCACAACCTGCTGCGCCGGCCCGGCCGGCAGGGCGGCCATCAGCTCAAAGCCGCCACCCTCCCGGGAGACCGACGTCGAGGCCACCTGCCCCGCTCCCGCCATGAAGATGGAGATGCCCGCGATGCCTGCCGCCAGCCACTCCGGGCGCAGCAGGGACGGGAGCGGCCCCAGTTCAGCAGGCGACAGCACCGCCATCATGAGGAGGAGCAGCGGCGGCACCAGGGTGTTCATCACCGCCGGCAGCATGAAAGCCGGCGTCCGCCACAGGAGCTTCCACTCCCGCGCCGCCAGCGCCCCCACTGCGGTCCGCGCGCGGCCGCCCAGCGTTCCCCTCAAGGCGGCCTCCGCGCAACGGGCCGCTGCGGCACGGCGTCGCCGCACCGGCTCCTCCAGCCCCGCCTGGACCCCGTAAAGGTACCAGCGCTGCGCCGCCCAGAACGCTGGCACCATGACCACGAGCGAGAAGAGCGTGAACGCCCCAAGCCGGCCCAGCCGGGCCAGAACTGTCCCCGAAACGACACCCGCTGCACCGGCTACCAGGGCGCCGGGGCCGGCCATCCCGGGGCCGAGCGCCTCCGCCGCGCTCGGGCCCATCAGCGCCTCGACCGCCCAGCGAGCCGGCGGGTAGAGGCGCGTCCACTGGAGCACCGCGGCATTGGGCCGGGCGAGAAGATCCGCCACCTGCGCCGGATCCGACAGGTGCGGCATGAACTTCAAATTGACGTACTGGTAGCCCAGCGCCACGGCCAGCCCGAAGAGCCCGCCCAGGATGTACAGAGCGTCCCGATAACGGCTGACCGCTGCGGTGCGACCAACGCCGACGGCGACCAGGGTGGCCACCGCAAGGGGAGCCGCCGGCATGGCCAGCGTCAGCCACACCCCGGAGAGCCAGTAGGTCCAGTCGGCGCTCAGCCTCACCGGCGCTTCGAACAGGGATGCTGCGCCCTGCAGCGTCGCCGGATCGGGCGGCCGGGAGGCCGCCGCAGCCAGTGCCGGCGGGACGAAAAGGAGCGACAGCAGCAGTACGTCGGCATACAGCGTCGTGAACCTGACCGCCATGATTTCGCCGGGCCGCAGCGGCAGGGGCATCAGCCTCGGCACGTCCTTCGAGAAGAACAGCGCGGAGATGGCAAACGCCGTGCCCGCGATCAGCACCAGAAGCTGCGTTGCCACGAGCATCAAAAGCGGGATGGCATACGGCTGGCCCGCCAGCACCATGGCAAAGTGGAAGAACCGCAGGAAGTAGAAGGCCGAGACTTCCCATGTCCCGAGTCCGAACACGACGAGGGCGCCCACCGCCAACCGCCCGATGGGGCTGCGCACCCCGGACATCGACCGGGTGAGGCTTCCCCTCAACGAGAAGTGTCCTGCCAGCGTCACCGCCAGCGCCGCCATCCACGGGGGCCGCCTGCGTTCGAGCCGCCGCCGGGCCCGCCCCGGCATCGCCACCACGGAGCCGGCGTTGACCGCTTCCACGTCGCTCATCTCCGGCCCCGCCCTTCCGGCGCGCCCTCGGCGCCGTTCACCGGGAGCCGGGCCTGGGTGACCTCCAGGAAGATCTGCTCCAGCGTTTCGTGGCCACGGGAGTGAAGCGCCCGCATCTCGTCCAGGGTGCCGCTCGCGACGAGCCGCCCCTTGTGGATGATGCCGACCCGGTCGCAGAGGCGTTCGGCGACGTCGAGGATGTGGGTGGAAAAGAACACGGCGCCGCCGAGCCGGGTGTGCTCTCGCAGCAGTTCCTTCATGACGTAGGCAGAACGCGGGTCGAGGCCCACCAGCGGTTCATCCAGCACCAGAAGCGCCGGCCGGACCATGAGCGCCCCCACCAGGGCCAGCTTCTGGCGCATGCCGTGGGAGTAGCTGGCGATGGGATCCTCGATGGCCTCGACCAGATCCAGCGCCTCGACGAGCGGCCATGCCCGATCGGCGCGTTCGGCGGGCGGGATCTGGTAGACGTCGGCCAGAAATGACAGGTACTCGAGACCCCGCAGGCGGGGCCAGAGTTCGGGGGTGTCCGGCACGTAGCCGATGCGCCGCCGCACATCCGGCGTGGATGGCACGGCGGGCTGCCCGTCCACCGTCACCGTCCCCTCGTCGGGGCGAAGAATGCCCACGATTACCTTGATGGTGGTGGTCTTCCCCGCGCCGTTGGGGCCGAGAAACCCGTAGATCTCCCCGCGGCCCACGCGCAGGTCCAGGTGATCGACGGCACGGACGTTTGCCCGAGCGTACGTTTTCACGAGCCCGGAGATGGTCAGCATACCGTCGTCGGCATGCAGGCGCCCGGCGGCCGGCGTCGGCACAGGAGAGCCCCCCTTCGTCATGGATATTCTGCCTGGCCTACCGGACGCCCTCCCCCGCCGCCGCTTCCCGGCGCTTCCGGCCGCTGCCTCCTGCAGCGCGTCGGGCGGGCGCCTCAAGAGCGGGGTAGCCCTAGAGGCGGTCAGGCACGACCCAGAGGCAGCCGCGGCTTCGGCGCACCACCACGCCCAGCGCCTGGAGGCGGGCCAGTCCCCTGTTGACCGACTCGCGGGTGGCGCTCACCATCTCCGCCAGCTCTTGCTGGGTGATCCGCACCTTCCGGACGCTGCCCGGCTCACCTCGTGACGACGCCTGCGCGGCCAACCGGCGCAGCACGGGCGCCAGGCGTTCGGCCACCCGCCCGGAGGTCTCCTCGAGCTGGCGGTCGGCGTCCGCCAGCCGCCGGGCGAGGAGTTGTACAATGCCAAGCGCTGCGCCGGGTTCAGATGCGAGCAGCCTCAGGAGAACGTGCCCGTCGAGGCGCCACAGCCGGCTGGGGTCCACGGCCTGAACCGACGCCGACCGCGGCAGGTGGCCCAGAACCGCCATCTCCCCCAGAACCTCACCGGCCCGCAGGTACGCCAGAGTCCGTTCCTTACCGCCGGGGGATGTGCGGAAGACCCGGAGCCGGCCGCTTTCGACGACAAAGACCGAATCGCCGCGGTCTCCCTGCACGAAGAGAATCTGGCCCGGCTGCAGCTGGACCGGGCGCATCGTGGCGGAAAGCTCGCGCAGGGCCGCAACCGGGAGAGCACCGAGCACCGGGGAACGGCCCAGCGCGCCCAGGGGAGAACTTGCCACTCCGCTCGCGGGCATCACGCCGGTCCCCCCTCGCCAGCGCTCAACAGGGCAGCATGGGAGTCCGGGCCTGCCGGCGATGGCGACCGGTCTGCGTCGCCTGGATCGTGTTGCTCGTCGTGGCCGTCGAACGAGCCGCCGTCGTCGATCGAGCCACCGTCATCGAACGAGCCCCCGTCGTCGACCGAGCCGCCGCCCTCCTCGCCGCTGCCCGCGTCGCCGTACGCGCCGTACTCGCTACCCGAGCCGTCACCGCCCTGGTCCTCATCGCCCCCTGACGAGGATTCAGCGGTGCCCGAGCCGCCCGCCTCGCCACCGTCGTCCCCGTTGACTTCGCCGGGCTCCCCTTCCTCGGCGGCCTTGCCGGACCTCGCCCGGGCCTCCAGCTCCCGCAGCCAGGCAACGAGCCCCGAACGCTGCGAGTCTTCTGCCGCCAGCGCCTGCTCGAGGAGTTTGGCCCTCAGCCCGTCGTCCTCCAGAAGGTCATCCTCAAAGGCGCCCTTGAGGCGTTCGAGCCAGGCCAGGCGCTGCGCGTCGGATAGGCGAACCAGTTCGTCCGCGTCTTCCGGCTCGTCCCAGTCCTTCGGAGCGCCACCCTCCGACTCCCGCATGAACTCCTCAAGCCTGCGCCCATCCTCCCCGGCGGCTTCCCCCGCCGACACCATCCAACGCGTCCGGGCGCTCCTGAGTTCCACCACGCCTTCCTTCACGTAAAGGCGGGTTTCGCCTCGCGGCCCGACCTGCAGGCGGAACACCGTCCCTCTGACCCCTGCCACGGCCGTCGGCGTCGTCACCTCGAACCGCCACAGCCGGCTCAGCCCGGACACCACCTGCGCCCAGATACTGCCGGCCCGCAGCAGGGCCGCCCGGTATCCCGGAAGGTCCCCCCGCACCGCTGCCACCTGCGCCAGGCTGCGGTAGCCGCCGCCAACCTGCAGGAGGGTGTCCCCCTCGACCAGAATGCGGGCTGCCTCGTCCAGATAGACCAGCTCGGCGAAGCTCGCGCTCCCTGTGCGGACCCAGTCCCCGGGGGCGAGTCCCACCCCGGCCTGAAGCATCCGCCACACCGGATCGCCGTCGGGCCGCCACCTCACATCGCCATGCACACGCACGGCCCTGACGGCCGCCGGCCGGGCGGCCGCCGAACCTGCGGCTCCCCCTCGCGCGCCCCCTTCGTCCGGCGCGACGACCACGGCTGTCATCGCCAGTGCGACGAGAAACGGCGAGAGGCGGGAGAGGCATGTCTCCCGCCTTCGAGCCAGCGGCCCGTGCTTTTGCCGCTGGCTTTGACTGCCGGCCTCGCTTTTGGCCCGGTCTGGCCTCCCGGGGCAGGGGCGGTCGGCAGCAGCACCGGGGCCGGGGCGGGCCGGGCGCCACCCCTCAGCGGTCGCGGCCGCCCTCGCGGCCACTGTCGCGGTCATGATCGTCACCATCGTCGCCCTGATTCTCGGCCGAGTCCTCGTGGTCGTCGCCGTCATCGGCGTTTTGGATGGTTTCGTTGTCACTATCGCTGGCGCTGTTGTCGTCGCTGCTCTCGATGCTCTCGTCGTGGCTGTCGTCGTCGGACCCGCTCTGGCTCGGCTGCGACCCGATGGTCTGGCCGGTGCGCTCCTCGTGACGCTCCTTCAGTTCGGTCTGGGTCTTGTCCCCGTCCTGAGACTGCTCGTGCATCTCCTCCTCGCCGTCGTCGACCCCGCCGAGATCCTCATCGGCATCGTCGTCCCCGCTTCTTGACCGCCGCTCGATCTCAAGCCGCGTCCGGACCTGCTCCGCCACCTGCGCGCCCATCAGTTCGACGGCTCTCGGCGCCTCCACCACCGCGGCTCCCTGGTCAGAAGGCGCCTGCGATTGCAACTGCTGAGCGAGCTGCCGCTGTTCCTCGAGCGGGATCCTCCTCAGCACCTGGAACAGGGTCTCCAGGTAGCCCTCGCCGCCGCCAACGAGGCGCAGCGTGGCGCCGGGCTGAGGCGTCTCCGTCCAGTAGAACCCCGTCTGGGGGTTCCACTCGATAAACCCGGATGCCTGCGCCGGTGCGCCGGCCAGCACGGCAACCGCCAGCGCCCCCACCACGACTCCAAGTGCCCAAGCTCGGCTCGGTCTCATGAGGCCTCCCCCTTCCAGGCGTTCCCTCGGTTCCCATTGTCGGCCCCTGGGGGAGAGGCGTTCCATGACACCTTTCACACAACGCGCAAATCCCGATCGGAAAGGGCCGAGGGCCGCACACGAAAGGCTTCGACACGGTCGCGCCGGCCGCGGATGGCAACCGGTTCGGGCCCCACCACCTCGGCCGGCCCGGGAAAGAGCCCGCCGGCCGCCTGCAGTGCCTGCCGTGTCACGAGAATCTCGCCGGGCGCCGCTTCGGTCTGGAGCCGGCTGCAAACGTTGACCGCGTCGCCGATTGCGGTGTAGTCCATCCGCTGCGGGGTGCCGATGTTGCCCAGGACCGCCTCTCCCGAGTGCACACCCGCCCGCACATCGAGCACCGGCAGGCCCCGGGCACGGCGGGCGCGGTTGAGCGCCTCCACCCGGCGCCACATCTCCCGCGCGCACACAAGGGCCTTACGGGCGTGGTTGGGGTCGCCCAGCGGGGCGCCGAAGATGGCCATCACACCGTCGCCCAGGTACTTGTCCAGCGTCCCCCCCGCCTCCAGCACGGGGCCGGCCAGGGCTTCGAGGTAGGCGTTGAGTGTCTCCAGCACAGCCTCCGGAGGCTGCTGCTCTGCCAGCGCCGTGAATGCGCACAGGTCGGCCATGAGGACGGTGACATCCCGCCGCTGGCCTCCGGGATGAGGCACCGCCGGGGCCTTCAGAAGTTCGTCG
>JBFMCJ010000175.1:6817-7956 GCA_040754675.1 Bacillota bacterium | reverse complement strand
GCGCGGGGCTTGCGGCCGCCCTCGTCGCCTGGCTGCTTTTGAAGTAAGCGGCCGTGGCGAGAAGCACCCCGCCTGCCACGAGGGCCACCCAGCGCAGCAGGCTGGCCCGGTAGGCAGTGCCCGCGCCCGCTATGAGGGGGAGTGGCCGGGGCCGGGGCTCCTGAGCCGGCCCCAGGCCCACGGAAGCTGCGCACCGCCAGGGCCAGCATCGGACGGCGCCGGCGACACCATCCGGCCTCAGCTCGAGCGGGCGGGCGCAGACCTGGAGCAGGTGGTGTTGCTGATCGGCAGCCGGGAGGAGCCGGGGCAACCCCTGGCTCCGATGACCTGGCCGGCAGGGTTGTATCCAGGCCACCGCGTGCTAAGATGTAGGCGATGCATCATGCCAACCGTCTTAAGGCTGGCGCTATCGCTTCTTTTTCTTCAGCAATGAGGGCGATGAGCCGCCCCATGTCCACGTCGAACACGACGATGCCTATGCCAAGTCCTGGCTGCAGCCCGTTAGCCTGGCCCGGTCTCGGGGCTTCTCTGCGCAGGAGCTAACCCGCCTGCGCAAGATGGTCGAAGAACAACCGGCGGCATCGGGACAACGCCCAGCACGGGCTTTACGATAAACAGGGCCAGAGCAAGCCAGAACAAGACGATTGACCCTCCTTCCTCATCATTGACCAGCAAGATCAACGGCCGGACTGCCCTGCCCTTCCCGAGGCGCAGGCGGTCGGCTGAAACCTCGGGAAGCGGTGAGGGCTTCCACGTCCTCAATGAACTCCCATGCCGTCCCCTGAGCGGTCTATCACACCACTCACGGGATTCGCCTCGTCGACCCGCCATCGAATGGGATGGCGAGCCCTGTAAGGTGCCCAGCTTGGCGAGAACACAGAAACGCAACCAGATCAGCAAGCTCGTCGGGATCGGCCGGGGGAGGAACCGGGAAATGAGCTGTCAGCTCCCGCATCGGGTGATCGGCCCCCACCGGGCCAGGGGCGACGCAGTTTACCGTGATGTGGGGTGCAAGCTCATCGGCCATCACTCTGGTCGCGGCCGCCAGGGCCGTTTTGGCCACGGCATTTTCGGCAAGGCGCGTCAACAAAGCCGGGTCCGACGGCGCCAGGTAGAAGGCGCCCATGTTGATAACCCGC
>JBFMCJ010000175.1:0-6807 GCA_040754675.1 Bacillota bacterium | reverse complement strand
GCCCCCGATTCGGCTCTTCCACCTCCCTTTCGAAGCGGCCGTCAAACCGCCAGGTAGCGGGCAATCAGTTCCTGGTTGGAAACAAGTTCGTCAAGCAGGCCCTCACCCCGGACCTGGCCCTTCTCCATGATGTAGCCGCGGCCCCCCACCAGCCGGGCGAAGCGCACGTTCTGGTCGGCCACCAGCAAGCTGACTCCATCAACCCGCACGGCCCGGAGCGCGCGGGCCATCCCCTGAACGATCTTGGGGGCAAGTCCCTCTGACGGCTCGTCGAGGAGCAACAGCGCGGGGCTACCCATCAGCCCCCTGGCGATGGCGAGCATCTTCTGCTCGCCGCCGGACATCTTGCGCGCCGGCCGGTCGATCATCTCTCCCAGGTTGGGGAAGAGTTCGACGAGGCGGTCGAACGTCCACTGCTGGCGCCGGCCTCCAAGCGCCTGCGCGCCGAGCTGCAGGTTCTCCCGCACCGTGAGATCGCCAAAGATGCGCCGGTCGTCCGGCACGTAAGCGATCCCGGCGCGTGCCACCCGATGCGGCGGCCACCCCGTCACATCGTGACCGGCGAACCGGACCCGCCCGCGTCGCGGCGGCACCAGGCCGGAAAGGCTCTTCATCAGGGTGGACTTGCCGGCGCCGTTTCGGCCCAGAAGGAAGACGCACTCACCCGAGCCGATCGTCACGTCCACCCCTTGGATGACGTGACTCGCTCCGTAGTACACGTGCAGGTCACCAGCCTGAAGCAGGGTCCGGGGCGAATGGCCGCGCCCTGCACCTATCACGAGCCCGCCGCCATCGCTCGTTGCGTTCACAGAACTCGGCGAGTCATCCAGTCCTCCCTCGCCGGTGTCAGCCCCGAGGTACACCTCTCGCACCTCGGGATTTTGGCGAATGGTCTCAGGCGTGCCGTCCGCGAGCACGCGGCCCCTGTGCATGACGACAATCCGGTCGGACACCGCAAATACCATGTCCATGTCATGTTCCACCAGGATAAGTGTCTTATTGTGATCGCGAACCAGCCGACGCAGCAGCGCGAGCAGCTCCAGCCGTTCGGGAGCCGTCAGGCCGGCCGTTGGCTCGTCGAGCACCAGGAGCGTGGGTTCAGACGCCATCACCAGAGCGATCTCCAGAAGCCGGCGCTTACCGGAGGGTAGGACGGCGGCGGACACAGTGGCCACGTCCCGCAGTCCCATCTCGTCGAGCAGCTGCCACACGGCCTGGGCGACCAGGACGTCTTTCCAGAGCCACCCGCCGCTCCGCCAGGCTCGGCCCGTCCGGCTGAGCACCGGGATGGCGAGGTTCTCCTGCACGGTTAACTCGGGGAAAACGCTGGTGATCTGGAAGGAACGGGCAATGCCGAGCCGCACGCGTGTCTGTGGGGGCCAGGTCGAGATGTCATGGCCCCGGAAGACCACCCGCCCCGCGTCAAGGGGCAACCGTCCTGTGAGTACATTGACGAACGTGGTCTTGCCTGCGCCGTTGGGGCCTATGATGGAGGTGACGCTGCCTGCATCGAACGAAAGGCTCACCCCGTCGACAGCCCGCAGGTCCCCGAAGATCTTGGTGACGCCGTGCGTTTCCAAGAGCGCCATGCTCGTTCACTCCCCGTGTCCAAGGCGAGGGGTGGCTCCCTCACCCGCCTCGGTTCCCTCGCCTGCCCGCGCCGCCACCGAACCGTTGGAAGGCGCCGGCACCGCTTTGTGCAACAGCCCCGCCAGCGTGCCGAGAATACCCGAGCGAAACCCGAGGACGATGGCTACCAGCGCTACTCCCAGCGCGACGAGCCAGTATTCGGTGCGTCGCTCGATGGCTTCTTTGAGGGCCATGAAAACGGCCGCACCCACCACGGGCCCGGCGAAAGTGCGGGTGCCCCCGATCAGAGAGGCGAGGACGGGTTCGGCTGACTTGGTCCAGTGCGCTGCCGCCGGCGACACGGTATTTTCCAGGGGCGCCACGAGCGACCCGGCAAGGCCGGCCACCGCCGCCGATATGACGAATGCGACGAGTTTTACCCGCCGCACCGAAATGCCCGAGAAGGCCACGCGCTCCGCGTTCTCCCGCAGCCCGTTAAGAGTGAGTCCGAAGGGGGAGCGGCTCAGCCGGTGGAGGATCCATACGCTGGCGACGAACGCGGCGAGCACGAGATAGTAGTAGTGGAACAACGAGTCGAGCGGCACCCGAACACCGGGGAGCAGCACCAGAGGCGCTCTCGGGATGCCGATGAGCCCGTTGTCGCCTCCGGTGACGGCCACCCATTTCCAGGCCAACGAGTAAACCATTTGGCCGAAGGCGAGTGTGAGCATTGAAAAGTAGATGTCCGTGTGCCGCACCGAAAAGAACCCCACCACGAGGCCCAGCGCCGCCGCAGCCGCCACGCCTCCCGCCACGGCTGGCAGGATGGAGACGCCGCCGTGTTTCAAGGCGAGCCCCGCCACATAGGCGCCGGTAGCGTAGAAGGCCGCATGCCCGAACGAAAGCAGCCCGGCGTGGCCGTAGAGCAAATTGAAGGCCAGGGCGAACATGCCGAGGACCATCATCTGCATGACGAAGTAGACGTAGAAGCGTGAGGCGACCAGCGGCACCGCGGCAAGCCCCACGGCGCCGGCCGCCACCGCCGCAAGGCCCAGCGGGACAGCAAGCCGCTCGCCACGCTGAAACACGGTCGAAAGGCGCCCGACCAATGTCAACGACCTCCCGCCGGTCCTAGGCTCTCGTCCGGCCCTACGCTCCGGCCCGTGCGAACAGCCCTGTGGGCCGCCAGATGAAGACGGCAGCCATCAGCAGAAAGATGAGGGCCTGCTCGAAGACCGGCACGAAGAAAACCCCCAGTGCGTGCAGCACGCCGATGAGAACGGAGCCCACGAACGCCCCGAGGAGGTTCCCGAGCCCACCGATGACCGCCACCACAAACGCCTGGATGATAATGGCGTCGCCCATGCCGGGGGATGCCGGCTGGGTGACCGCGGAGAGCGCGCCCCCGAGGGCCGCCAGCCAGCAGGCGATGGCGAAGACAACCGTGTAGATGTTGCGGACATTGAGACCGAGAGCGGCCGCCATGTCGCGGTCGGCGGCGGCCGCCCGGATGAACTTCCCCCATGTCGTTCGATGCAGGAAAAGCCACAAGGCCCCCGCTACCAGAACGCCGACCCCTACCAGGAACAAGTTGAAGCGAGCGAAAGGCTGACCAGCGATCCAGACCGCTCCCCGCAAAAACCTGGGCGACGGAACCGATTGGTACACCGGACCCCACACGAGCTTGACCAGGTCATCGAAGATGAGCGCCAGCCCGAAGGTGAGCAGCAACTGGTATCCGTGAGCGAGCGCGTAGGTGCGGCTCACAAGCGCACGCTCCGCCACCGCCCCCGCAATGGCCACCGCCAGGGGAGCCAGCAGCAGCCCGGCCCAGAAGTTGAGGCCCAGGCTTCGCAGCGCGAAGAACGCGACGTAGGCGCCCAGCATGTAAAACGCGCCATGCGCGAAGTTGAGGACACCGAGCACTCCGAAGATGAGGGTCAACCCTGCCGATGTCAGCCAGACGTACATGCCCTGGCTGACGCCAACAAGGGCCTGATAGAGGATGGCCTGGGCCACGGACGCTCGCCTCCAGTTTCAGGGAGGCTGCCGGCTCGACCATCGGCCGGTGCCGGCAGCCCGCAGCCTTCAAGCGCCGATCTTCTCGAATGGCGGCCAGCGATAGTACTCTGAGGCCGGGAAGACCTTGAGGTCCTTCAGCACTGGCATAGGATAGTCCCGGCTGTGGGTGATGCGCCCCCAAGGTACCTGGTACACGGCCTGGTGGTCTTCTTTGCGGAAGAACCGCCGGCCGGCCGGAGTCTCCAGTTCCAGGCCCTCGACGGCTCGGATGAAGTCCTCCGTCGCGAGGCTCCCGGTTTTCTCGACGGCCGCCTTGATCGTGTAGACTGCCGAATACCCTGCCTCCGACACGTAGTGCGGGTACTTGCCCCACCGCCGGTAAAAGCGCTGGACGAAGCTCCGGTTGGTCTCGTTGTCCGGGTACTGGAACCAGTACCGACCCGACGCCCAAAGGCCCTCGGGGTATTCGTCACCGAGCCCCTCGAGAACGTCCATCGCCGCCCCCATGCCCGTCATCCACTCGCGCACCCTGTCGAAGACGCCGAATTGGATTGCCTGGCGGATGAGGGTCACGGCCTCGCCGCCCCACTCGACCGAGAAGATGCCCTCCGGATTAGCCGCCATCACCTTGGAGATGTGGGCGCTGAAGTCCGTGGTGCCGAACGGCGCCCAGGCCTCGGCCACGAACTCCACGTCCGGCCGGTGCTTGCGCAGCACGGTCTTGAACAGCTCCCACGATACGTAACCGTACTCGTAGTCAGGGTTGATTCCGGCCCAGCGCCGAACGTTGAGATCCTTGCCGACCAGCGCGCCGGCGATCCCATCCTGGTAAACGGGCACGACGATGCGGAAGATGTTGCGGATGCCCCGCTGGTACACCAGCTCCTCGGTGAGGCGATGCGTTGCCCCGTGAGTCACGATCAAGGGCTTGCCGAGTTGGGGCATGATCTCGCCGACGGCCAGCGCCGATGAGGAGCTGTCGATGCCGATCATGAAGTCCGCCCCGTACACATCCACGAAGTAACGGGCATTGGCCACCGCGGTGGCCGCGCGGAGTTGCTCGTCCCGGTATTCCACCTCGAGGCGGCTTCCCAGCACGCCGCCCCCGCTGTTGATCTCGTCGATGGCGATATTCACGCCCATTTGAAAGTAGCGTCCGTATCCCCCGAGCGGCCCCGAGAGCACCGTCTGGGCGCCGATTTTGATCGGGTCTTTGACGCGGGCCGCGCCTCTGGCCGAACGAACGAAGAAGGGCCCAACCAGCGCAGCCGCGCCCGCCGCGGCCGCCGACCTGACAAGCTCCCGCCTCAAAATCGTAACCTCAGCGTTGCTCATGTCGCTCACTCCCTCCTGGCTTGCGTGGCGCGCGACTCGACGAGGCTACGCTTGTATGTCCCGGTACGCCACCCCCCGCCCCCGGTTGAATGCCCCCGCTGAGGATGCCCGCCCGGCGGTCGCCTGCAGCGTTTCGCCTGGGTTTACCATCTGCTGCACCAGCGCGCGGCTGGCGCTGAAGTCGTACGAACGGTAGATTTCGATGACACTGGCCTCGACGGAACCCTCTGCATGCACCATATTGACAGCCTCAAGCCCGCCGAGCAGCGCAACCAACTCACGGATGGCCAGAAACAGCCTGAAGCGGCTTTGCCCGCCGCTTCCTCCGGAGCCCGCCAGGTATTTGTCGATGTAAGCCCGCAGCGCTGGATTCTCGTAGTCGTCACCGCTCGGAGCCGTGATGGCCATACCACCGGCGCAGTCGATGAGCGCCTGCACCGCCTCGAGGTAGCGCATGTTGGAGTAGAGCTTGCCCAGATTGGTGTAGAGTGGGTCGGGCAGCACGATGCCAGTGCGCTCGTCCGGTCGCCCGTGCTGCGCTGCCTGGCTCGCCGCCATGCGCTGCACCTCGGCATACATGATGAGGTCGACGATGTTGCGGCGGATGTGGCTCTTTCCGTCCACGCCGTTTGCTTCTGCGATGGCGTTCGCCAGGCCGACGAGCACCTCGGTCATGGCGGCCCGGTACGAGATGGCTGAGAAGCGGTGAAAGAGTGCGAAGGTCGTGGCCACCTCGCTGGCCTGACGCGGCTGGCGGTACACGAAGACGCTCTCCCACGGCACCCAAACGTCGTCGAAGATCACCAGCGCCTCGACGAGCGCGTCATGGTTGATCCGGGGCCCCTCCAGCGGGTGGCGCGCCCCTTCCACCTCAAGGACCGGCCGGCAGATCATCCTCAGCCCCGGTGTGGCCGCCGGGACGGCGAAGGCGAGGGAGTAGTCGGCGTCGCCTGGCTGCATGGCCCGGCTCGGGATCACGATGAGCTCGTCGGCCACCGGCGCCTGGGTGATGTGGGCCTTGGCGCCGCGGACGACGATGCCGTCCGGCCGCTCTTCCTTCACCCTCACGTAGAGGTCCGGGTCCGGCTGCTCGTGCGGGCGAAGGCTTCGGTCGCCCTTGACGTCGGTCTGGGCCACTGCCACGGCGAGGTCGCGGCGTGCCACGTGCTCGTAGTAGCGGCGCACGCGCTCGTGAAACTCGCCGCCTGACTCGTTTCGAGCCGTGACGGAAAGCAGCGCGAACAGGGCGTCGGAACCGATCACTTTGCAGATATTGAAAATCCCGCGGCTGCGCCGGGTGGTCTCCTGGATGAGCACCGAACGCTCAGCGAGCGCATCACGGCTCGTGGGGAGCCGGTAAAATGCGCTGATGCGGGTGCCGAGCGCTGGATCGTGGGTGACCAGACGGGTAGCCAGCGGTCCGTCCCGCGCGAGGTCGAAGACCAGGGCGTTGTGGCGGGCGCACCGCCCCAGGACGGGGTGCGATGCGATGTCGTTCACGCGCCGGCCACGGTAGTATACCTCGCGGCCGTCGTTGAGACCAGCAAGGAACTCGGCCCCCACGCGCATGGCGGCACCTCTGCTCTCTTCCGCTGCTTAAGAGGCCTCCCCCAGGGCAGCGGGTGATTCCCCGCGGCCACCCGGTGATGCCCGTCGGAGTTGCTCCCTCAACACGAACTTTTGAATCTTCCCGGTAGCGGTCTTGGGAAGTGCCTCGACGAATTCGATCCGTTTCGGCGCCTTGAAGTGTGCCATCCGTTCGCGGCAGAACTGAATGAGCTCCTGGCCGGAGACCGATGTTCCTGGCCGGAATACCACGAACGCCGTGGGCACCTCACCCCACACGGGGTCGGGGGCGGCCACCACGGCCGCTTCCAGGAC
>JBFMCJ010000174.1 GCA_040754675.1 Bacillota bacterium | reverse complement strand
CCCCGGTCCCCACGGAGGCCCCGAGGACGATGCCCGAGGCGGTCCCGACCCGGCCCGGCAGCAGTTCCTGAGCCAGCACCACGGACACGGAGAACGTGCTGACCAGCACAAAACCCAGGGCGGCCAGTGCCGCGGGAACCCACGCCGAGCTCACGTGGCCCACCAGCCACATGAGCGGAGCCGCCAGCGCCATGGAAGCTACGATGACGGGCTTTCGGCCCACCACGTCGGCCATGGGGCCGCCCACGAGCGTACCGGCTGCGCCAGCGAGGAGGAACAGCGCAAGCAGAGCCTGGGCACGCGCCACGGAGACGCCGCTGTCGGTCAGGCGAAGCGGCACGAACGCCTGGACCCCGGCATGCGTCCATGACCGCATGACCACGATGGTGGCAAGCAGGAGAAGGGCGCCCCAGCGGTCAGCTCGGCGGGGGACCCGCGTCTCCATCCCCGCTTCCGCCCGCCGGTCGCCCTGCCCGCCACCGGTAGCGCTGCTCTCGGGACCGCTCCAAATAAACATCGATCGCCCGGCCACGAGCGCCAGCGCTGCTACCCACGCGATCCCCGCCAGTCCAAGGGCCAGGGCCCTGGCTCCCCACCCCATCAAACCCGCCACGACGAGTGGCCCGAGGCCCAGGCCAACATTCCCGCCCACGGAGAACCACGACATGGCGGTCGCTCGAAGCGCTCCGCTCTTTTCGTGGGCGCGCCGCGAGGCCTCCGGGTGGTAGAGGGCAACCCCCAGCCCGCCCAGCGTGATCCCCGCGATGGCGGCTCCGTATGAACCCGCCAGCACCGCGCCCGCGATGCCTGTCCCGGCCAACAGGACGGCCAGGGGCAACAGGTAGCGGTTGCGGAAGCGGTCGCCCAGTACGCCGAAGATGGGCTGCACCACTGACGACGAGACCTGCAAAGCGAGCATCATGGCGCCCGTGGCGGCATACTGAAGCCCGAACGCTTGTTTCCACAGCGGCAGCAGGGCCGGCACGGCGCCTTGATAGAAATCGGCCACGAGGTGTCCGAACGACAGGAGCAGGATCGGGCGCGGATGGATTGGTTTCGCCATCAAAAGCCCCCATGGCAGGCGCGAAAGCCAAGTTGCCCCAATTGTACCACACGGGTGTCTTTCGGCTGCCTCGCGCGGGCAAACCCCGCCGGCCACCGGCGGGCGAGCCGGCCTTCACCCCAAACGAAGCGCGCGAAGCCTCACCGACGACGACCTGCGCCGCCTTTACCGCACCCTGCGCAGCTTCATGGCCGAGGCGCTCAGCGAAATCCGGGCGCAGCTGCCGCCGAATCTCAAGGCCAAAGTACGGCACTTCTTTGCGGTACGGGGCCATGCCGGCGAACCCTGCCCCCGCTGCGGCACCCGCATCGTGCGCCGTTCGTTGGGCTACCGGGGACCGACTTCTGCCCGCGCTGCCAGCCGGCGCCGGAGGGCCAGATTTACTCGATGAAAACCATTGCCTGCTCGCGGGTGGTCAACCCCAGCCACGTCACCGAACCGGGCATCCCCCTGTGGCCGGGCGATCCGCCGGTTGAGTTCGCTGTGGTGGCCCAGCGGGAACGGGACGGCTACTACCTCAGACGGTTCTCGATGGGCGAGCACACCGGCACCCACGTGAACGCGCCCCGCCACTTCCAGGCCGGCGGGGCCGGTATCGACGCGTACGCGCCTTCCTCCCTGGTCGCGCCCGCCGCTGCCACCGACGTCCGCCAGCGGGCCGCGCGTAACCCCGACTACGCCCTCAGCATCGACGACGTCCTGGCCTGGGAACGGCAGCACGGGCGCATCCCTGGTTTGTCGTGCAGGCGCAGTGACACCGCACCCTCACGGTTGGTGAGGGATGACGCAGATGAACCTCAGTACGCCGTCGCCGGTGTTGCGCATCCGGTGCGGGTGGTCCGGCGGAACGTAGATGACGGTGCCGGGGCCGATGGGCTGCTCGGAGTCGGCGTCACCGGCCGTTCCTTGCCCCTCGAGGACGTACATCTCCTGCTCGTACCAGTGCTGGTGAAGCGGGATCTCGCCACCGGGCTCCACCTCGAAAACCCGCATGGCGTAACGGGGCGCGCCGTCCGCCTTGCTGATGACCCAGCGTAGCTTCACCCCGCGCGCCGTTGGGGCCGGCTCCATCGGAACGGTTGACTCGTGAAACACCCGGATACCCTCTCCCACGACCATCGGCACCTCCCCTGCCCGGATTATGCGGGCCCCACCGCCTCCGGCGCAACGCCAGGGGCGCGGGGCCGGCGTCGAGTGGCCACGCCGACGTCCTAGCGGCCGGCCACGCCTCAGCCTCGCCGGCCATCGGCGGTGTTATCACACGTTCCAACAGTGCTTGACACGGCCAGTGGAAGACCTCAGGATGGTAACGAGAGGATCCCCTGGCAAGAGCCAACACTACGCGCCTGCTCTACACGGACTTCATGCCGGCATCCGGAGGAGGCCCATGTCTGCAGCGCCATCCGCACGGGAAAGTGGGGGTGGCGACCGAGTGGCTGACGCTGAGTTGCGATTTCCGCTGTACGAGAGAGCCCAAGAGGCGGGTGTACTTGACGGTGGCAGTGCCCTGATCGTGGCACCTACCGGCACTGGAAAGTCCTTCATCGGGCGACAAGCCATCGTGCGGGCGCTCCAGCGAGGCACTCCTGGCACACACGCCTACCTTGTGCCGTTCCGCGCCCTGGCCGACGAGGTCTATACAGCCTTCTCCGAGTTGCTCGAGTCGGCGGAAGTACCCGGCCCGGCAAGCCCACGTCTTCGCATTGTGACGGGGGATCATCGTGATCCGGTGCGCCCTGACGAAGCAGACGTTATTGTGGCCACCTACGAGAGTTTCGTCGGGCTCATGCACCGTTCGGGATTCCGGCCCGGCGTGGTGGTAGCGGATGAAGTCCACCTGGTGGCAGATGATGACAGGGGTCCCGTGCTCGAGGGACTTTTCTCGCGGTTGCTCGCGAGCCGCCGTGCGCAGGCCCTCTGCGGGCTATCCGCTGTCGTGGAGAATGCCGACGAACTGTCCGACTGGCTCGGAGTGCCGTTGGTGCAGGGGACCGCGGCGGACCGCCCGGTTTCCCTGTCGTTCCAACACATGCTGGTAGATGACCTCGACGGCGGCCTGAAGGTGGCCCTTGAGCCCTGCCTTCAGGGAGAGCAAGGCCTGGTATTCTGCAACTCCCGCGCGGCAGCCGAGCGCGCAGCTCGCGAGCTTTCCACAATCATCCAACCCGCTCTGTCAAGCGCTAACCGCCGAGCGCTTATCACCCTGGCCGGCCAGATTCTGGAGCAAGACCCGGACGCTGAAGATGCGGTCGAACTGCTGACGACCGGCGTCGCTTACCATCACGCCGGCCTGCCAAGAACCATCCGGCGCGCGATTGAAACCGCATTCCGAGACCGTCCGCTGAGGGTCATCGCGGCTACTCCAACCCTTGCAGCCGGTGTGAACCTTCCGGCGGGCGTTGTGGTGGTGCGAGACATCTTCCGGCCCGACGTGATTCGTGGCGTGTTCCGCTACGTGCTCCTGCCCAGCGGTGAGGTTCTCAACATGCTGGGAAGGGCAGCCCGTCCCCACCAAGTTCGACGGGGTGTCGGCATCGCCCTCATTGAGAAGCGTATCCAAAAGGAACCCAAAGTTCAGGAACTACTTTCAGCCATTGCAGCCGGTCGGGGCGGCGTTGTCACGAGTCGCCTGCCCGAGAGCTTCGAGGGTCTCATGCGTTTCGTCCTGGGCGTGGTCGCAGAGACGGGTGACACCACCCGGGAGGATGTCGCCCGCGCCTTCGAGAAAACGCTGGCCTATCATGCCGACCCGCGGCCCATCCGGTTCGACCGCTCCTTCGAGGAAGACATCATGGAGGACATCCCCGCGTACGAGAAGGTCGTCGAAGCCGGTGGTTCCATCCGCCTGGCCGCCTACCGGCTCTCGGCCGCTGGCGTCGACGCTGTAGTGCGATCCCGCGAAAACCAGTACACGGTTACCATCAGCGTCACCGGGCTGAGCTGTACGTGCCCCGCTGCAAGCCAGTTCTACAGAGGGCGCATCTGCAAGCACGAAGCGTGTGCCATCCACGACCTGCTCTTCAGCCCTGGTATCGATGAGGAGACCCGCACGCGCACCATCTACAACTGTGGCCATGTCTTCGGCAAGACGCTGGACCTGGGCACCCGGCTCGGTCTAGCGCTTCGAATCCTCACATCCTGGCGCCTCATCGAACGGGTGCCTGGTGGCTGGCACATTACACCGATAGGGGACGTCGCGGCCGCAAGCGGGTTCGACCTGCTCCTGGTACGACAGGCCATCCAACGCGTCGAGCAGGCTTCCGGGGCCACATACCGCGATGTTGCGCGATGGGCCGTCGAAGACTACCAGGAAAAGGACCGGGTAAAGTGGGTCGGGGCCGTCGAGCGGTGGATTGACGAGGTCAGTGAGGACCAGATCCACTTCCCGGTCAGGCACAGAGGCGACTTCGAGCGAGCCCTGGACGATCTCTCTCAGGTCTGCTTGCTCTATGAAAAGGCGGCACTGGCGCTGGGCAAGCCGAACATCGCTGAGGCCGCCCGGGCGGCCTCAGGAGTTATTCGCTACGGCGTGGCGCCTGAACTGGTCCCCCTGATGGGGCTCGGCCTCCCCCAACTGGGCCGTGCGCGCAGCCGGTACCTGTTCGAGCGGGGTGTGAGGAACCTGCAAGACCTCGTTCAGGCAGACCCGGCGAAGCTCTCGGACCCCCGCCGGGCGCCTGAGGCCCTAGTACGCCAATGGGTTGAACGAGCCCGGGAGATTCATAAGGCGCGCGCCGTCGCCCTGGCGGACCGGGAGGAGGCCGATGAGGAATTCGATGAACTGGTCTCGCGGTTTCGCATCGACCCCGCCGCTCTGAGGTGACAGGGGGAGCGCCAGTATTGTGCGAACACTGACCGAGCGGCAGCGACACGCCATCCATCACCCAGCCGATCGGCTGCAAATCCTGGCCTGTGCGGGGTCAGGAAAGACAGAAGTGCTGGCCCGGCGGGCTGTAGCGGCGCTTCTGGCCACCCCAGATCCATCTTCCATCATCGCCTTCACCTTCACGGACAAGGCAGCTTTAGAGCTCAAGACGCGGATCGAGGCTCGTGCCGCCGAGGCTGACCCGGGCTTCCTCGACCTTCCCCCGGTCTCCAGGGGCATGTTCATCGGGACAACCCACAGTTGGGCCCTTCAGGCGCTACAGGAACTCGGCGGGCCCTACGGAACGGTGGATGCGCTCACGGAGGAACAGGAGTGGGCGCTGTTGCACCGAGTTGCACGGCGCCTGGGCGTCGTGGATCTTTATGCAGCCCATGAGGACAAACCTACCAACCGCGTGACCGCGACGCAGGCGATCGACGTGTTCTTGCGGAGCGCTGAGGTGGTTCACAACGAACGCATCGACAGGGCTGCGCTACGCCAACAAGCATCGCAGTTCGCCGATGTCCTCGGTCGTTACGAAAGGCTCCTGGACGAGATGCGGCTGATGCCGTTTCGCCTCATGCTCAGCCACGCGGTGGACGAGCTGGCCCCGGGGGGTCGGCTTCGGGCGAGATTTGAGGGCCGCGTCCGCCATGTACTGGTCGACGAGTTCCAGGACTTCAACCGTACGCAGGAGCAATTGCTCGCATACCTCGCGGAGATGGGAGCGCGAGTGACGGTGGTCGGGGATGACAACCAGGCCATTTATCAATGGCGGGGCGGGGACGTCTCGGTCTTCACGTCGTTCGCGAGGCGCTACGGGGCGGCGATCGCCCGATTAGCCGAGAACCATCGCTGCCGTCCGGAGATCGTTCAGTTTGCCCGGAATCTGGTCGCAAGACTTCCGGAGCGGCTCGAGAAGGTACTCGAGGGAGCGCGCGAACCGTCTAACCCGGGTGCTGTTGAGGTCATGGTAGGTGAAACGGCTGAGGATGAAGCGCGGCTGATCGCAGGACGCATCCAGAAGCTGATGGCCCAAGGGCACGCGCCGGGCGACATCGCTATCCTCTACCGCTCGGTGCGTGCGTCTGCTCGCCCCCTGGTTGACGAACTGAGAGCCCGTAACGTCCCGCTGGCCGTCGTAGGTAAGACCTCGCTTCTGGCTCACCCTGAGATGGCGCTAATTGCTCGCATCTTTATCTGGTGGGCAGGGGGAATCTGGTATCCCAATGCGGATTTCACGCCCGAGACGGTGACCCGCAGTTCCCTGCGTGCTGAGATCCGGCAAGTGACCGGCCGGGACGATGGCTTTGCTGAACGCGTCTTGCGGGACATTGAGCGCCTGGGCCAAACGGTGCGCGAGCAGGGAGTTTCTGACAGCGTTGCCCTGTTCAACGAAATGTTGACCACTCTCGGGCTCCCGGGCGCCGGAGACGATGCAGGTTCTCATGAGCTGGGCCTCGGGCGTATGTCGGAACTGCTGACCCAGTTTGACCATGGCGTTAGGAGGGCGGCACCCGCCGGTTTTTACAAGGGTCCCCGGCAGAAGCCGCATGAGGTTCAGGGTGACGAAGCCGTGGTCGACGAGGCCGGTGAGGACCTGGCGTTGTCGGGCGACGGGCAGGCGGCCCGGACGGTGCGGGTTCTCGGGGCCACACGGGGCGAGATTTACCTTATGCGCCTCAGGGCGTTTCTCGAGCAATTCGCGGGTCGCGCAGCAGAAGAGACACCTGAAAAAGTGGCTGAGGCTCAAAACGCGGTCCAGGTGATGACCGTTCACCAAGCGAAGGGACTGGAGTTTCCGGTCGTTTTCGTGCCCTCCCTCGTCGAAGGGCGTTTCCCCTCGGCACTCATGGGTCGCCTGCAGTCCTGGTTCGTTCCGACAGCCCTCTTTGACCGCCAGCGCTACGAGGGACGGGAAGAGGACGAGGCGCGCCTGCTCTATGTGGCCTTGACCCGTGCTCGGGAGCTGCTCGTGATTAGCTGGTTCCGTCGCCATGCGGCCAGAACCGCGGCCCCCTCGCGGTTTGTTACGCGCGACCTGCGCTCGGCCATCAACACCGCTTTGCCGGCCGGAGTGGCAACCCCTCCCCGGTCGTCCACGGTTCGTAAGGCTGACCCCATCACCCTGGACTTCTCCAGCCTCATCACCTACCAGGAGTGCGGCTACCGCTACTGGCTGCGCCATGTTTGCGGGTTCCAGCCGCCCCTCGTCCCGGAGATCGGCTTCGGCCGTTTTCTCCACCACGTGGTGGCGGAACTGGCCCGGCAGGCAATGAACGGCAGGGTACCCACGGAACCGGACGTTGACGGCCTCGTCGACCGCAACTTCTACCTGCCGTTTGCCGGGCCGGTGCCAGCCGATAAACTCCGGGAGGCGGCCCGGCGCCGTGCAAAGGCGTATGTCCGCCGCTTCGGTGGGGAACTGACCCGTACGCTCCGGCCCGAGGCTCGCTTTGAGGTGCCCCTAGCGAACGCCCGCATCCGGGGGCGTATTGATCTCGTGCTTCGGGCTAACGGACGCTCGGACCACCGGGTCGAACTGATCGACTTCAAGACATCCGCGAACCGGCCTCCGTCGGACATCCACGTAAACCAGATCCGCCTTTACGCGGCCGCCCTCGAGCGCCTCGGCTTTGAGCCTGTACGCCTGGCGATTCACGACCTGGACGCCGACTTCGGCGCCCGGCTCGAGGTCTCCAACGATGTCCGGGCTCGTGACTCTTTCCGGGAGCACGTGCAGGAATGGGTCGAGGGGATCCGCGCCGGCTCGTACCGTGCAACGAAAAACCCGGCCATCTGCCGAAGCTGTGACTTTCGGCGATTCTGCCGATACGGGCCTCACGCTCATCAGGAGACGAACAGCGGATGAGCGACGTGCTGACCCTTCAGCTGGCTGGCGGGCGTCACGCCCGAAGCCAGCTCTCCAAAACTCGCTGCCGGAGACGGGCCGGCCAGGTGGGGATCGGCATCACCGAGTACGGCCTCTCGTGGCGCACCCCCAGCTTCCGGCACCTGGCCGACTTCACGGCCGCCCTCTGGACGGCTGACGTGGCCGGTCGCATCATGGCCG
>JBFMCJ010000173.1 GCA_040754675.1 Bacillota bacterium | reverse complement strand
GGAGGTCTTGGCCCGGGTCGGCCTCCACTCGCTTGTCTCAATGGGTAGACAGAAGGCCTCGCCCTGAAACGACAGCAAATGGCTTCATAACGGCAAATCGGGGGACTTCAAGTTGAGCAACTTCGGATTAGGGCCCGGCCGCCGGGGGCTCCTCACTGCTTCACCGCCCCCTCGAGCCCCCGCATGAAGTAGCGCTGGCCGAACAGGAAGACCACCAGGATCGGTACCATGGCGATGACCGTACCCGAGGCGATGGCTCGGGTGTTCGTTGCGAACTGTCCCTGCAAGTCAAGCAGCCCGGACGCCAGCGGATAGTAGCTCTTGTCGGTCAGCACGATGATAGCCCATAAAAACGAGTTCCAGAACCCCACGAACTGAAGGATGCCGAACGCCGCGATGGATGGCGCCGTCAACGGCACCATAATCTTCCACCAGATGCGGAGTTCGGACGCCCCATCGACCCGTGCCGCCTCGAGCAGCTCCTCGGGGATCGCCAGGTATGCCTGCCGCATCAGGAAGATGCCCACCGTCGACGCCAGGCTCGGCAGGATCACCGCCGCGTACTGCCCCACGCTCGTGTGCAACAGCCCCAACTTGATGGTGGTGATGTAGTTGACGATGAGCCCGGCCTCGTTCGGCAGGATGAGCGTTGCGATGATCGCCCCGAAGATGAGGTCCCGCCCGGGAAACTTCAGCCTGGCCAGCGGGTACCCTGCCAGCGTCGCCACCAGGACGCTGAGCAGCACCCCGGAGACGCTGATGATGGTGCTGTTCAGCACGTACCGCCCCAGCGGTACCGTCTCCACCACGGTGCGGTAGTGGCGCAGAGTCGGCTCCTGCGGCCACACCGGCGGCGGGAAGTTGAAGACGGCCCCCACGCTTTCGAAGCTCGTGATAACCGTCCAGAAGAACGGGTAGACGGTCGTGATGGCGATGGCCATCAGCAGCACGTAGACCAGGAACGTCCCCACGCCGCGCCTCGCCCGCCGGACGGCCTTCATGCGGCGGGCGGCCTGCCGCGCTGGCTCCGGGCGGGCGACTGCCACCCCGGCGACGGATGGCACTGGCCGTGCGCGGGAGGGCACCTGCTGCGTCGAAGAGGGCGCCGCGGGCATCAGATCTGCCCCCCTCGCACGTACTTGAAGTTGATGATGCTGAAGATGAGGCTGACCGCCGCCACCACAAGGCTCGCCGCCGCGGCCTGCCCGTACTGGAAGTCCTGGAACGCCTTGGAGTAGATGTAATACAGCGCAGTGTACGTCGACCCGGCCGGTCCGCCGCCCGTCATCACGAAGATCTCCTCGAACACCTTGATGGCGCTGATGGTGGAAAGGAGGCTGCACAGCAGGATGACCGGCCGCAGCAGCGGTAGCGTGACCTTCCAGAAGACGTGCCAGCGGCTCGCCCCGTCGATGACCGCCGCTTCTTCAAAGGAGGGGTCGATGGACTGCAGCCCCGCAAGATAGAGTACCATGTAGTAGCCAAAACCCTTCCACAGCGTCACGAACATCACCGCGTACAGCGCGATGGACGGCCGGTTCAAGAAGCTGATGGGCCGGTCGAGGATGCCCAACAGCTGCAGCACGTAGTTGACCGGCCCGTACTGGTTGTACATCCATCCCCACATGATCCCGACGACGGCGAAGCTCGTCACGACGGGGATGTAGTAGGCCGTCCGGAACAGCCCGATGGCCGGTAACCGGCGGTTTACGAGCACCGCCACGGCGATGGCCGTGATCTGGATGACGGGCACCACCATGACGTAGCGAAGCGAGTTGAGCAGCCCCGTCCAGAAGTGGGCCTGTGCGGCCAGGCGGCGGAAGTTGTCCAGGCCGACCCACTCCGGGGGCTTGATCACGTTGTACTTTGCAAACGCAAGGTAAGTTCCGAACAGCATCGGCCAGAAGGTGTAGATGGCGAGCAGCACCAGGGCCGGTGCGAGGAACGCGTAGGCAACCAGGGTCGTGCGAAGCCTGGCTTTGAGCGTGGCGGCTCTCATTTCGGCCCACCTCCTGCCGCCGGCACCGAGCGCCCGGATACGGCGTCGAGGAGGGTGAGCCCCACGACGACCGGGTTCGTCCAGCGTACGTCGCTTTTTACGGTAAACGAGGCGATCATTTTGTTCGGATACGGGTTTTCGATTTCAAGGACGTCCAAACCTATCGGGAGACCGTTCCTGGTGTGGCCACGCCAGGCAGGGTACCGGGCAAGAGAGTTGAGCGTGGGGTCCGTCCAGGCGGCGATTTCACGGCCGTAACTCAGGCGTCGGGTATGGGTGGTCCCGTCCTGGTACGTGAGGGTGTAGGTGCCAACGCTCTGCCGCTTGCCCGGCGCGGCCCACCCGGCGGCGTGCAGCACGGCGAGGGCCGCTGCCTCGGCGTGAATGGGAATCGTGACGGTCTCCGGAAGGTCGCGGGCCGCGCCCCGGTTGGCTCGTGTTACGACGGCGCCGCTGAGGTGAAAAGCGTAAGGGCCCAGCCGCACCACGCGGCCCGCCGGCACGTCGGCGCCTGAAGCCTGTTGCCCGTCCGGCCCCGCTGCCATGCCCGTCTCTTGCGCCGCCTCTTCGGCCTCTTCCACGAGCGCTGAGAGATCGTACTCCGGGCCTTTGCCCAGCCACCCGCTCCCGTCCGGGTCGACCAACGATCGGGTAGCGTGTGGCCCAAGATAGACCAGACGCCCGGAAACCGGCCGCCATGCCTGCCGCGCTGCATGCAGGCCCGGTTGGCCTGCCAGCGTTCGCGGCTGTACCCACTCGTCCGCGAAGCGCCTTGCCGCAACCTCCTCCGATACGGGGGCATCCGGGTTCCAGAAACTCGCAGCCGCCCGGATGTACGCCACCGCCTGTTCCGTCTGCCCGTCGGCCACGGACGGGTTGCCGAAATACCCTGTCCACCGGGTCTGGAGCATACCGATGGCGCCGTCCCGCAGAGCGCTCCTGGCGAAGCTCTCGGCGTTGCCGGGCCGGTACCACGTGGCCCCGATAACCGGAAACCCCGCCGCCCGGATCTCCCGCACCGAGGGAAAGTCGTCGGCGGGCCAGTAGTGCCAGTCGGTGATGACGATGTCCTTGGGCAGCCGGCCCACGATGTCCCGGGTCACCTCGGAGAACGCGACGTCCTGCCACATCATCGTCCCGACCCCGCGTGACCGCAGGTGCTCGTAGAGGCGCATCACGTCGTTGTAAAAGAGGGTGTTGAAGCCGGCGCGCCGGCCCTCCTCGGTCGCCGGGAAGGTACAACGGTTTCGTACCTCGTCGTGACCAATGTGGACGTAGCGGGGCCTGAACACCTCGATGGCCTCGTCCAGGACCGGCAGCACGACCTCGTACGTTCGGGGGTTGAGAGGGTCATAGGCGAACGGCTCCGGGCACCCCGGATCCTGCAAGAGGTCGCGGTTCGCCCCGCCGTAGAACATCCACTGGGCGTGGCCAAGCAGTTCGATGAGCGGCACCGGCTCCATGCCGTAGCGCCGGATGAGACCCGCGACCCGCCTGGCCTCGTCCTTCCCGGCCCCCTGGGGGTGCCAGATCTGCCGGGTTGAATCCCACTGAACGTAGTTTGCCATCACCAGCACCTGGTTGAACTTGTGCCGCGCCAGGATGGGGATCAGCCGGTCGTTGACGCCCTCCGAGTAAGCGTCCAGGTAAATCATCGCGGCCCGCACGGCAAACGCGGGCCAGTCCACGATATCCGCAAAGCGCAGGACGGGCCCGTCGGGGCCTTTCGCCACGAGTTGCAGCAGCGTTTGAACGCCCCAATACGCCCCCCGGGCGCCGGCGCCGGCCACCCAGGCGCCTTGCGGCCCCACGTGCAAGGCGTAAGCCTCTGCCCCGTCCAGTCGAATCCCTGCCTGCCGCACCCGCCCGGCAAGTTCCTCATCTTGAACCGTGCCGATGAGGATCTCCGGGCCGGCTCCCCCCACCTCCACTCCCCAGCGGCTGGCCAACTCGTCCCTGAGGGAAAGAGCGGCGTGCTGGAGTTCGGGATTCCCGCCGACCACACGCAAGTACACGCCCTTTAGGGGTAACAACCCGTCCGGGAACTCCGCCCTCTGCGGCACCGGAATGATCACCGGCACCTCACCACCGGGCACCGCCTCCACTGCCGGGTCGAACGCGGCTTCCACAGGGATGAGCCGGGTGCCAGCCTCCTCTGCCGGTACCGCGCCCACCCCGGCCAGGGCCGCCACCGCAGCGAGAGCCACCCCCAAAGCCGCAGCACGAAGACCTGTGGACGGCGTTCTCTGCGCGAGCGTGCCCGCGGCAAGCCCCTGGGTGGATTTCCTGACCCTTTTTCGTGCAAGAAGACGAAACCCAGCCACCGAGCGACCGCTCCTCCTGCTCGCCTGCGGGGAACCGCGGGTGGCCGACCATCTCGGCCTCCCGCGCCAGGCGTTCCTTTAGAGTTCAGCGTTCCAGGCCTTGACCGCGTCGTCGAGTGCTTGCTGCACCGTCTTGCCGCCGAAGAATGCCGCCTGGATGTTGTCCCCGAACACCTTGAACAGGGTGGACGCGTTGGGCACGTGCACGGTCAGGTCCTGCGCATACTGAAGCTGTGCCGCGTCCGCCACCCGGGCCTGGTCAGCGGCGGTGGGCCCCGGCGTGGTGAAGTACGGGTCCTTCGCGGCGGCCACGGTGCTGGGGAAGGTGTTGGACGCCTTCGCAAAGGTGAGCTGGTTGGCATCGTTGGTGGCGAATAGTGCGAACTCTACCGCCAGCTTCTTGTTCTTGGTGTTCACCGGCACCGAGAAGCCCATCAGCGGTGTGTGGATGACCTTGCCCTTGTCGAGCGGGTACGCGGCTGCCCGGGTGATCTTGTAGACGGCAGGGTTGTCGTTGGCCACCCGGATCAGAAACTGCGGCCCGGTCAGGAGCATCCCCAGCCTGCCGGCGCTGTAAAGCTCGGTGGCGCCCAGGTAACCACGGCGAAAAGTATCCTCGGGGATGTAGTCTTGCTTGTACAGGTCCACGTAGCTCTGCACCAGCGCCACGTGCTCGGGCGAGTTGAAGACCGCCTTCGTGCCATCCTTGCTCAGGATCGGGAGCCCTGCCTCCTGGAAGACGAACAGCATAGTGATCCCCCAGATGTTGGGCATGAACCCGTACAGTCCGGTGCGGTCCTTGATCTGTTTAGCCGCCTCGACCATGCCCTGAACGGTGGTCGGCGGGTGCTCGGGGTCAAGGCCCGCCTTCCTGAAGATCTCGCTGTTGTAAGCGAGGACCTTGGGCGCCCAGTACCACGGAACGCCGTAGATCACGTCGCCGTCCGTGAACGTGGCGAGCGCCCGGGAGAAGTAGACGTCGAACCCACCCTTCGGGGCGTACTCGTTCATGGCCAGCAGCGCGCCCTGCTGGTAGAGCTGAACGGCGATGTCCGAGTTGAGGTTCACCACATCGGGCGCCGTGCCCGCCGCGATGGCCGAGAGCAGCTTCTGCTGCATGGCCTGGATCGGTACGTCGGTCCACTTCACGGTGACGCCCGGGTGGGTGGCCTCGAAGTCGGCCGCGAGCTGCTTCATCTGCTTGTCAAAGTACGGGCTCAGCGAGATGGTCCAGAACTCGATCTGCTCCGCCGCCAGGGCCGACACAGCCAGGCCCTGCAGCGCGACCGCCGCGAGCAACGCCACAAGAACCATAGAGCCAATCCTTCCACGCATCCTGTGACCCTCTCCTTTCAGGATCTGTCGGCGGCGCCCTGGGGCCGCCTCTCCCACCCCACCGGGGCGGACTGCACAGGAGGGGCGGGATCGTTCTCCGGCCCGCCGAGGCGGACCGTCAACGACACCTCGAAGAGCCTGTCCCACGGAAACTCCAGTTCAAGGAACCGCACATCCGGCAGAACGGCCTCATGGACGGCAAGGTGCGGTTTCCAGGCTCCAAGCCACCGCCCGAAGGTGGTATGCAGCCTCGACAGCACCTCCGACGCAAGACGCGAGCGGTGCTCGCCCAGGGAGTACGGGGAGATTCCCAGCGCGGCCACCGGACCGGCTACCATCTCCTGACGCACCTCCGCCTGATAAGCCCAGTCTTCCGCGAAGCGGAGGCACAGGAACTGATGGTGCGCCCGGGTGGCGGCGATCTCTGCTTCGGCGCTCAGCGTACGCTGGGCGGCCCAGCGCAGGGCGGCATGGGCGAGCGCGGTGCCGAGGGAGTTGCCCGCGGTGTTCCATCCGGCGTAGGCCGCCAGATCGAGCGGCCATACATAGGCAGGCAGCATCTCGATGAGGACCCGATCGGCGCCGTTGGCATAGGCCAGGTCGGCGAGGGCAGCCGGCCGGTCCGGGTACGACTGGATCCCGGCCGCCAGGGCCTCCAGGAACTCGGCGAGGCTCCGGCCGCTTCCCACACCCTCGCCGGGCAAATGCTGGAAGGGCGCCTCGGACTGCGGCCCGTCCGGGCTGTTGACGAAAAGCGCAATGTCGGGGCTGCCAGCGCAGTCGGGGGCCAGTTGGAGCAGGCCGCCCAGGGCCGTGATCTGCCCCTTGACGCCTTCGAGCAGCGGGCGATCCTCGTACTTCGGCACGACGTGTGGCCCCTCGGTGGACGAGAACCGCACAGAAAACCGGGGCCGAAGCCCAAGCCCTCGCAGCACGTGGCGGGCGAGCAACACCAGGCCGGTCTCGTCGGCACCCGGGTAGAGGGCCACCCGCCGGAACGCGCCCAGGTCCGCCACGAGCCGGGTAAGGGCCCGCTGCTCCCGCGCGTGAAGGCCGAGCGGCGGACTGTCGTCCTGGGTGAGGGCCAGGAAGTCGATGACACCCTCACCCGCAAGGCGCGCCAGTTCGCGGTTGACTCGGTGGTTGCGGGCCCGCCGCCTCTGCCAGTCCTGGCGGACGTCGGAGGGGATTTCGGCCTCGAGTTGGGCTCGCCTTTTCTGAAGCCCCTCGAAGTCCAGCGAGGCCAGTTCCGGCGGCAGCGGGACACGGGAACCGGCCCGCCGGGCGCTCTCCCAGCCCCCGGGGCCCTGTTGGGTAGCGTCTAGCACCATCGAGTACAGTGCCATGCGGCGCCCGAAGGTGGCCCAATAGGAAGGTTCTTCGTCGTCGCTATCATACGAGGGCGTCCGCAGGATGACGCCCTGCACGTGAATCAAAAGCGACGGGCGGGACTGCCTCAGTTCCCGCAACAGAGAAAGCCTGGCGATCGCCTCCGGCTCCGACAATTCGGTCACTCTGGAGGGGATGAGTCCGCCAAACACCAGCGTTTCGGCCGCGACCACGACCGCGTCCGAACGGGCGGCGGCATCCCGCAGCCACTCCGCCAGGCCCGCCGTGTCGGCCGGACGCTTCTTCAGCCCCATCAGCCCGGCGGGCGGGACCTCGACCTCTACACCGGCAACGGGGCCGAGAAGCTGCGGATAGCGGTAGTTGCACGGCCGCTCGTCGAGCGGCAGCAGCGCCACCCGGCGAACGGGGCGTGCGGGGCCTTGAGGGCTGCGGGCGGCCATCACGCGAGAGCCTCCCTCATCAGGTCCCACCATCCGAAGGGAGCATCCAGCGCGCAATGCGAGTCCGTTCGGTCGAGGTTGGCCGTCGCGTCGATCCAGATGTTACGCGGCATCAGACGTTGGCCCCCTGGTCACGCAGAACGCGGCGGAGTTCGCCTGCATCCAGGTATCGGGGGCTAACGCCGGCTCGAGCGGCCAGCGCCGCGGCCGTACCCGCCGCCTGGCCCAGCGAATGGCAGTTGGGTTGGATGCGCACCGCCGACTGCGCCACGAAAGTCGCGGAGATGCAGCGGCCGGCAACGAGCAGCCCCTCGACACCCCGAGGCAACAAGCACCGGTACGGGATCTCGTGATACTCCCCGTCGGGCGGGCGCCGCCCGTCACCTGCGGCCGGCCGCTTTGCGCTGCCTCCTGTGGGCTGCACCAGGTGGATATCGACCGGATAGCGATTGCGAGCCACTGCATCCGGGAACTTGCGCCCGGAAACGATGTCCTCCAAGGTGAGCACGTAGTCGCCCAGCACCCGCCGGCTCTCCCGAACCCCCACCATGGGGGCGACCTGCTGCACA